>JACMLA010000593.1 GCA_014379815.1 Bryobacteraceae bacterium
AGGCTGTCCGACGGTCATTTCTATCTCGTGATGGGCCATGTTTTCAATGGAAGCTACACCGCTTTTCAAGGGCAAGCGGAGAAGAATCAGCGGACTGCGTCGCAGCTATACCTGAACGAAATCCGGAAGCTCAAGCTCACACCCGCGGCAGAGGTCACCCTCGTCGAGACTTATCGGGATGAAAGTCAGTTCCACCGGAGGGACCTGAACGTAACGCGCTTTCTATCACCCACGGGTTCCGGACTGGCCGTCTATGGCGGCGTGTTTACTCCCGACACACAGCTTGGATGGACCAAACCGGTATACCTGACTGCAGGTGGAAAGCCTTTCGTGGAGCAGGCGTTCGATCAGCACATGAACGGGTACACGTGCGCAACCATGCTGCTTTATGACTCGCGCCGGCAGACTATGTACACAACCTTCTTCGGAGGTATCAGCCGGTATTTCTGGGACGACAAAGCGAGGGAATTTAAGCCCCACCAGCGGGTTGGCTCCCGATCCGATACCGTTTATCTGGATGGCCTGCAATGGAGCGATCAGATCGCAACGATTAGTCGTCTCTTCGGAGCAGGCGCGGAGGAAACGTCGGAGTTCGTACAGCCTGCTTCTCTGCCCTCGTTCCTCGGCAGCGACGCAATATTTGTACCTGCGCCAGAACTTCCCCGCGCCGAAGCAGGAACCGATATTCTCGACCTGAAGGTTATGGCGGGAAAACGTATCTTCGCTGGCTATCTTTATGGTGGGATTCGAGCCTCGCCGTACCGCTTCCCATACACTCGTACTTCACAGCCCTACAACTCCGGAACTGTCCCCACGAAAGCCAGCGATCTGGTCCTTAAAGTGTTCCTTGAGGTTCCGGAGGAGTAAATCAGTTCGTGTCAGAGGGTAGCTTGCCACCACGGATCCATTCGAGAATTGTTTGGTACTCGGAGCTTCCCAGGCGCGCCGCCCACCTTTCCCCTCCATTGTGCGACGTGCGGAATACGTCGCCATCGGATGTAACGCCGGGCAACAAAGGCTTCACCAGGATCAGGCTGTCCGCGGGACTTAGAACATTCACTTTCCGAGCCACGGCATGGAAGTTATCCTTCGCGTCGCTTCGGATAGGAAAGCGAGCGTTAGAGGCGTGGCACATTGCACAGGAGCGTCCGTCAGGACCCGCCTTTTGAAGGATGGGAAGAACGCGCTCGCGGAAAAATCCGAAGTCCAGCATCTGTTCGGCCGCGACATTTAGCTCCTGTTTCTGCACGATTGCGCGCGTTACCATTTGTGTGCGGGATACAGTCGACGTCGACAGTTCGGCGAGCGCAGTCTGAACTGCGGCTAGTGATCGCAGACGATCCTGCTTCCGGGTTAGATCCAGCGCAGCGGCCTGAACCTGGGGGTCCTGATCACGCAAACTGGATACCACGAAGTCCTGAACGAAAGGTACGGAAAACACATTCGAATCCAGGGGCATCGGAACACGCGGCGGACTGTAGGCGTTTATCTGATCGAGGCGGAACGAAACGCGCGAAGGATCAAGTGAATCCAGCAGCATCCTCCGCGACAGGCCGCGGGAGTGAGAAAGGAACTGCAGCGCAAGCTCCACCACGTTGGGGTTCACGATGTACCGATCCACCACGACATCCACGGCCGCGCGCACCAGTCCAGAATCGTTCGACTTTAAAGCGTCCAGAACCTGGTAGCGCATCAAGGGTCCGTTCGCGATGTGGAAGAATACTGCCGCAGCCTTTAGGACGTTCTCCTCCAGACGGTCATTTAGCAATGACTCCATCGCTCCGGCGAGATAGGGCTCGCGAGTGAACGCATGGCCAGGTTCCAGAGCCGCTAACAGGTGGAGCGCGACGGCGAGAGACTGCGGCTCGCGATTCTGCAGAATCCGCCGCACCGTCGCCTGTAACTCCGGGTCCACCGGGATGTTTCGCGCAAGAGTCAGCCGCCCTCGCTTCCCCTCGCCGAACGCTTCGGTAACGGTCGGCGCGAAATCTGACCCGAGCCGAAGCACACCGAGCGTGAAGGCGGGTGTCAGTACATCGCTCAGAGCAGTACCCGCGCGAATCGCAGCCCTGGTCATTTCAGGATCATTCGGATTGAAGCAGGCGAGGATGGCTTGTTCCAGTGCGGCTCCATCGTCGGAAAGAAATTGTGGAGGCTCCATATCATTGCCCACTCTGGGCCTGGCTACAAAACCGTCCACGCCGACCACCGTCGTAATGGCTGTCAGCACGCGTAACCGTTGTGCGCGGTTTCCCTCTGCAAGTGC
This sequence comes from Bryobacteraceae bacterium, assembly GCA_014379815.1. Next base: position 2,267 of record JACMLA010000593.1, read on the forward strand.
CTTTGCAAGGAGCGAGGCCTGGCGCTGACTGTCCGCGCGTAAGGCCTGCTCCACCCGCACCTGATCCGCAGGCATACGCATCGCCCTTTGCCATTCCCGCAGCTGGGAAAGGTTCTCATCCAGGGTTGCAGCAAACGCTTCGATTAGCGGTCGTTCGGGTTCCTCCTCACGAGTCATGCGCGCCAGCAACTCCACCTGAAGCGCTTCGCGATTCCCGGAGCGCCAGGCATCTGTAGAGGAGCTAATGATCTCCGGATCGACGCTGATTTCTTCGCGTGTCTGAGGGTACAATTCGCTGAGCGCCATGACGGCAAACTGCGTGTCCCGAAACGGCGTGTCGAATCCCTTATACTCTGGGTCTCCTTTCCAACTGCCGTCCGGCCGTTGAGCGAGCAGCGCGTACCGAACCAGTTTGTCCACCTCTGGCCCGCGGTATTGTGCCACTGCCAACGCGTAAAGCACGTGATAGCTAATGAAGTCTGATGGCGTCGCTGACTTTGAAAACTCCATACTGAACCGCCCATCGTTCTGCTGCCAGGTGAGCAGGTCGGCGACCGCGCTATTGGTCGGCCTCCCAAGCTTTTTCAGCGCCACGATCCTCCATGCCGCGTCGATTACGTTGGCAGGCTTTGCATTGACGAGCAAACGCTCTACGCAGTCGGCATTTTGCGTCCAGATCACATTTGCTGGCTCCAGCGAAGCAGCAAGGCGGAAAGTCTGATGAGTTTGGAAACCGATCTCGAAACCGCTGACGTCGGGTCGGGAGCCATCTGCTTCCGCCCGCAGCGAGCCTGATCCACATTCATCACTCAGCAGCAGGAAACGGGCCGCGCCCAGAATTAACTCACGATCCTGAGCTGCGGGCGACCCAGTCAGTTGCGAGTGCATCGAGAGCAGCACCGGAACCCTGCTCGAAACCGTCCTCGCAGAGTAAATCACCCGAGTCCAGTTCACACCCGGGTGCCCGTATAGCGGGCGAGGGTTGTCGCGTAGTCTTCCCACGACCCGATTCAGCGCCGGACCATCTCCTGCCGAGCCATTTCCTGATGGATAACCGTTCAGAGAAGCCGTGAGATACGCACGGGTAGAGAACTGAGTTATGTGGCACGCAATGCAGGCCCGGGCTTCGGGATGCTGTTGCTGGCCATCTTTGGCGACGGCACCGTGGCGGGGCTGATTGGACAGCCATGCATCAGCGCTCCGAATCAGCCAGGACATGCCGGCGTTCACTGATCGCTCCGGCTGAGGCTGCTCCGCAGGCGCGTTCAGGTAACGCAAATCGAGCGAACCCGGCGCGGTTACGCGAGCTTCGTACCGCCGCCCTTTACGAACCATCCCGGACCGGAACGCCCACACCCGTGGATGTGTCTGTGTGTTCTCCGGAGAGTACGAGCGCACTTCATCGGACCAGGCTTCCGCACTGCCATCTGCCTGGAGTTCCACAATGTCAAGGTTGCCGGGGAGATCTCCGTATCCCCGTATCAGCGAGGCATGCAGCAGCTTGTCTTCAGTGACCGTGAACCGGAACGGTTCGGCAGGAGACACCAGCAGCGGCGATGATGCCTGAAGCCCGGCAAACGAGACGAGAAAGAGCGCAGAAAGCCGCATACTTCAGCGTGCCTGAAAAGCCAACAAGCTCAAATCCATATTTTCTATTCTGCCCATACACTATTCCTTCTGGCTCCGCGCCGGAAGGAGGAGTAACATTCCAACCAGCCGCTGATGGGCGGACTGTAAGCCGAAAGATGGCCCAGTCCACAGGGCCCCCACAGCTCCCTCCAACCAACGGTCTGTTGGACTTCCCCGCTGAAAAATAGGCCCGACAGGAGAGAATCTCATGGAACTAATCAGTCGCGAAGTGCGAGAAAACTTACTCGCAAGAGGGTTCACAAGGCGAATGTTTGGCCGGGTGACGACGATGGTAACCGCAGCGGCGAGCATGCCGTTCTATAGCGAGTATGCGCTGGCGCAGCTTTCCGGGACCGCTGTACTCCCGCCCGGAGCCGTCAAAATCAATTCCAACGAAAGCCCGTATGGCCCATCAAAGGAAGCCCTGCAGGCAGTCCAGAAGGCCGCGGCCGATGGTCATCGATACCAGCACAATCTGGCTATCGAGTTCAGCCAGCTGGTGGCGCAGCAGGAAGGCGTAAGACCCGACTACGTGCAGGCGTACGCGGGGTCCAGCGACCCGCTACACCGCGCGTCACTAGGCTTCACCTCGCCCACGAAGAGTCTGGTGATGGGATCGCCGGGATATGAGCCAGGAGCGATGGCATCCAAGTTCATCGGCTCCAAAGTTCATATGGTGGCGCTGACCGGTTCCCACGCGCATGACGTGAAGGCGATGGCCTCAGCCGACCCGAACGCTGGACTCATCTATCTTTGCAACCCCAACAATCCGACTGGATCGATCACGTCCGCCGAGGATATTGACTGGCTGGTGGCAAACAAGCCAAAAGGCTCTGTGGTGCTGTTGGACGAGTGCTACATCCAGTTCTCCGACCAGCCTAAGCGATCCGATCTGGTTCAGCAGGATAAGGATGTAATTGTGCTCCGGAGTCTATCCAAGCTCTACGGAATGGCAGGGCTGCGAGCCGGGTACGCGCTGGGACGCCCGGATCTTCTGGCGAAGCTAAAGCCATGGGGCATAGGAATGATCCCCGCCACTGGTATGGCGGCTGGGATCGCCAGCCTGAAGTCCGCCACTCTCGAAAAGGACCGGAAAGCGATGAACAAACGGGTCCGCAACGATACGTTTGA
>JACMLA010000594.1 GCA_014379815.1 Bryobacteraceae bacterium
AGAAGCGCGCTTGCCACGCTGAGTGCAAAAACCTGGTCCGAAGAAAGCTGCCCCATGTGCCGCGACGGAGTTCCCGTCGTTAAGCCAGGCTCCCGTCCTTTGGGATGAGGCGGCTGAAGCTGACTATCGCTTACGACGGAACCGATTTTCATGGCTGGCAGGTACAGCCCCGACTTCCCACCATCCAGCAACATCTCGAAGACATCTTCCGGGAGATCGAGAAAGCTCCTGTCCACGTGGCCGGTTCAGGACGCACCGATGCGGGAGTTCATGCCCACGGCCAGGTTGCCGCAGTCACGCTACAGAATCCTATTCCTCCGGGCAATCTGAAGAAAGCGGTCAACCGGCTTCTTCCCCCTTCGATCCGAATTCTCCAAGTCGAAGAAGTTCACGAACACTTCCATCCCAGGTTCGACGCAATGTCAAAAACGTATGAGTACCGCATCTGGCGCGGCGAAGTAGTCACCCCTTTCGACTACCCTTTTATGCACCATCACCCGTACACGCTGAACGAAGCAGCTTTCGTTTCGGCCGCTGGCGTCTTCGCAGGAGAACACGACTTTTCCTGCTTTGCCGCTTCCGACGAGTCGGATTCGCTCGGTCGTTCGAAGGTCCGAAAAGTGTTCCGCTCAGAAGCAACCCGCGAGGGAGATCTGCTCCGGTATCGAATTACTGGTTCGGGTTTCCTGAAACACATGGTTCGCAACATAGTCGGCACGTTGCTGGAGGCAGGGAAGGGTAATTTATCCGAAGAGCAACTCAAGTGGTTGCTGACGGCCCCGGCGGGAATCCGGGCAACTCCCACGGCTCCCGCAAAAGGACTTTTCCTTAGTGAGGTACATTACGATCACAGAGATGGTACTAGTACTAAGAGTAAGGTGAATGTCTGACAAACCGAATAAAATCTGGCAAACTACGGTTTCGACCGCGAAGTCGCGAAAAGGCTGAGAAAGTCACACACTGTCGGAGACTATCATTTTGGTGCGTCGCTGTAACCTCGGATACGCTTTATGAAAATATTTCTCGCCGAAGATAATCCGGCAGACGTTTATCTGCTTCGCGAAGCGTTAGGGGTGGAAAACGACTCCGAGATAGAACTGGTGGTCGCACACGATGGCGAAGAAGCCATGGACTTTGTGCACCGGCGGGGTAAGTTCGGAAGCCTCGCGAAGCCCGACCTGATCGTGCTCGACCTCAATTTGCCAAAGAGCGATGGCAGCGACATCCTTCGATGCATTCGCGAATCCACCGAACTGCGGGAGATTCCGGTCGTTGTCCTGACCTCCTCCGATTCGCCCCGGGACCGTGCCGCAGCGGCAAGACTCGGCGCAGATGGCTACATCACCAAACCATCTGACCTCGACGCATTTTTGTCACTGGGACTTACCTTGCGTGCGTTCGCCACTACAAGCGACGAAGTACCTCCGGATGTCAGAAGCGCCAAGGTTTGATTAGCGGCTAGTCACAGCTCGCAAGAAGTCGAAGTCACAGCCCTGATCGGCTTGCAGGACATGATCGAGAAACAGCTTACCGTACCCTCGCTGGTATTGTGGCTCCGGAAGTCTCAGTAGCGTCTGCCGCGCCTCCCACTCTTCGGCGGAAATCAACAGATCAACCTTCCTCTGGGCTACGTCGAGGCAAATCGAATCCCCTGTCCTGACCAGTGCCAGCGGGCCTCCGACAGCGGATTCGGGTGCAACGTGCAAAACCACCGTTCCGAAACTCGTGCCGCTCATCCTCGCGTCGGAGATCCGGACCACATCTTTCACGCCTCTCTTCAGAAGTGCCTTTGGCATCGGAATCCAACCCCATTCCGGGAAACCTGGTCCGCCCTTCGGCCCTGCATTTTTCAGCACCAGCACGGAGTGTTCATCTACCGGCAAATCTTCTGAGTCCACGTCCGCGAGCATCTGGCTATAGCTCTCAAAGACCCAGGCGCGGCCGGTGTGCTCCATCAGCTCAGGGGTCGCGGCACTCTGTTTAATTACTGCGCCATTGGGGCATAGGTTTCCTCCAAGTATCGCGATTCCCCCTTCAGCTCCCAGCGCGTTATCGCGAGTTCGGATTACGTCTGTGTTGTGGCTGACTGCACTCTGGATGTTGTTCCCTAGCGTTTGGCCGTTGATCGTCACCGCATCCTGATGTAGCAGGTCCGACACTGTTTGCAGAAGGGCAGGCAGACCTCCGGCATTGAAGAAATCTTCCATCACGTACGTGCCAGAAGGCTTGAGATTGGCCAGACACGGTGTCGTGCGAGAAATGCGGTCGAAGTCCTCGAGCCGCAGGTCGATCCCCAAACGTCCGGCGATGGCAAGCAGGTGCACTACACCGTTCGTCGAGCCGCCCAGGGCCATCAGCGCTGTTATGGCGTTCTCCAGAGACTCGCGGGTCAAAACCGCCGAAGGCCGCAGGTCTTCGCGAGCGATCGCAACAGCACGCCGGCCGCTTGCCTCCGCCAGCATCAGCCTTCTGGAATCGACAGCCGGAATCGCCGCACAGCCCGGCAGCGTCATGCCAAGCGCTTCTGCGATGCAGGCCATCGTCGACGCTGTTCCCATCACGGTGCAATGCCCGGCGGATCGCGCCAGACAGCTTTCCACCTCGCCTAGTTCTTCCACAGTGATGCGGCCGGCCCGGAACTGGTCAAACAGTTTCCGGCCGTCGGTTCCGCTTCCAAGCACCTGTCCTTTCCAGTTGCCCGCCAGCATCGGCCCTGCAGTGACCATGATCGCGGGCACATCCGCACTGGCCGCTCCCATCAACTGCGCAGGCGTTGTTTTATCGCAACCGCTCAACAGAACAACCGCGTCCAGAGGATGTGCGCGGATGGATTCCTCTACGTCCATTGCCATCAAATTGCGAAACAGCATCGCTGTTGGCTTCATCAGCATCTCGGCCAGTGAAATTGTTGGAAACTCCAGCGGCACGCCGCCAGCCTGCCAGACGCCACGTTTCACGGCTTCGGCAACGTCCTTCAGCCCGGCGTTGCAACTGTTTAGTTCGCTCCACGAATTGCAGATTCCGACGATCGGCTTGCCTTCGGCGAAAACGTCAGAGTTAAAACCTTCGGACCTGAGCCACGCTTTCCGGGCAAAGTTGTAGTATTCCGGTCCGTGAAACCACGCTCGGCTGCGCATCTGCCCGTATTATCCGATCACTGCATGTTCGAAAAGAAACTCCCCTGGTCGGGCCCACGTCTTTTGTTATAGTTCGCACAAGGATTCCCGTTTCATGAACCTGCTCGCTCCGGCCCTCATATTGACGATGTTTGCAAGCGTCCTGCCCCACGCCCTCGCGCAGGGTCCAGCCAAGGAAACGACGGATACGGTCGCCAAGCCCCGGCCTAAGAAGGGCGAAGCTGCTCCTGAGCCTGAGAAAGAGAAGATCGAATCGAAGTACAAGCGCAAACCCGGTGAGGTGGCCGAAGGCCCCGCGTTTCGCAGCGACGCGACTACTGTCACGGTCGACATCTCGGTCCTCGACAACAAGGGGAATTTCATTCCGGGCATTCCACGCGACCGTTTCCGCATTCTCGAAGACGAAGTACCGCAGAACCTCTCTACGTTTGGGGTAGGCGAGGGTGTGATGACTGTCGCGATGGTCATTGAGTTCAGCAACCTCTACCAGCGCTACTGGTCCGAAACCTGGTATCAGACACTAACTGCGGCCTATGGCTTTCTGGAGACCCTGAAGCCGGAAGACTTCGTTGCCGTCGTTGCTTACGACCTCCGGCCGGAAATCCTGTCTGACTTCTCGACCGACAAACGTAAAGCCCAGGAGGCTATGCAGCGCCTTCGCATTGCGGCCTTCTCGGAATCTAACTTGTTCGATGCACTTACCGACACCGCTGAGCGCATGTCCGAAATCGAAGGACGCAAGGCCATCGTACTGATCTCCACCGGCGTCGATACCTTCAGCAAGCTGACGTTCGACAAGACACGCAAGATCATTCAGAACTCCGGTGTACCGATCTATGGCATAGGCATGATGCAGGCAATTCGCGAATACTATGACGCCTATGGGGCGTTAGGGCCAATCGCACGTCTGGATTTCCTGCAGGCCGACAATCAGATGCGCACCTTCGCGAAAGAGAGCGGCGGGATGTCGTTCTTTCCAAGGTTCTACGGTGAGTTCCCGAGCATCTTCCAGGCGATCGCCAGTTCGATGCGCAATCAGTATACGGCTACCTACACGTCCAGCAACCAGACTCGTGACGGGAAGTTTCGCAGTATCAAAGTCCAGCTTGTCGACCCCAGTACTAATGAGCCATTACGCATTACGGACCAGAAGAACAAGCCGGTCAAGTATCAGATCCTCGCGAAAAAAGGCTACACCGCACCACGCGAAGTTGAATAGTCAAACCAAAGGACAAAACAAGCACAGCCAATTTTGTCAAGGCCTGAATGTATCGCTTTTTGAGCCACCTGGAGAGACATTGACAGTCTGATGAATCGAGTGTTACTTTGCGTGGCGTCTGCCCCGCATGAGAAAGCCTGCAACCCCTCCAGCCAACAACCTCCGCCTTCTGGTCGTCGATGACAACTCCCGCGGACTCCTCGCCCGCAAAGTAGTACTGGAGGAGCAGGGATATCAAGTGACTACCTGTTGCACTCCCGAGGAAGCTCTCGCACTTTTCGAGACTTCACCGTTCGATATAGTTGTCACCGACTATCGGATGCCCAACATAAACGGTGTCGAACTGCTGGAACGCCTTCGGAGCATTCGCCCGGTGCCTGTGGTCCTCATGTCCGGAATGGTCGAGGTGCTCGGGCTGAATGAGGGCAATACCGGAGCCGACGCGGTAGTGACGAAGAACTCACATGAAATTGTGAATATGTTGCGGGCAGTGAACCGCCTTGCGACCAAGCCTCCGAAGAAATCCCCCGGTCCGCAGGGGTCCGGACCGAAGCGCAAGAAAGCATCGGGCGAGTGAACGCGCGACTGCTGGTTTGTGTAGCTCTTGCTGTCGTCGGGCTGCTGAGAGTCAACGCTGCTCCTGCCGCCAGTAGACAACAGTCACCAGTGGCAAGCCGGTGGCTTCGCGGCATGACCTTGCGAGACCGCATTGCACAGTTGTTGGTCGTGCCCTGCTACGGGGAAGATCCAGCGCAGATTTCTGAGCAGTACAAGCGTTATACCCACTATGTACGCAACCTGCACGTGGGCGGCTTCATTGTCATCAACCGCGTGGTGCAGGGAACGGTCCGCAACGCAGAGCCCCATGCTATGGCGTCCTTCCTGAACCGCATGCAGCGCCTCTCAAAAGTGCCACTGTTGATGGCCGCTGACTTTGAGCGTGGGGCTTCCATGCGGGTATCCGGAACTGCCAAATATCCCCATCTGATGGCTTATGGCGCGGCCAACGATCTTGCTCTGACACGCCAGCTAGGAGCTGACACAGCGAAGGAAGCGCGCGCTCTGGGCATCCACTGGGTGTTCGCGCCCGACGCCGATGTCAACAGCAATCCCGACAATCCCATCATCAACACTCGCTCATTCGGAGAAGATCCGCAACGCGTCGCGCAACATGTGAACGCGTTCATTGAAGGGACTCAGGCCGATCCTCTCAACCGTGTGCTGGCCACCGCCAAACACTTCCCAGGGCATGGCGATACAGACATTGACAGTCACATGGAGCTGCCTTCGCTGCGCGCCAACCGTGCCCGTCTCGGACAAGTGGAGTGGCTTCCTTTCCGCGCAGCGGTACAAGCCGGAGTAGACGCGGTCATGTCCGCGCACATGTCCGCCCCTGCTCTTGACCCAGCCGGAGTTCCCGCCACCGTGTCACCCACTGTTCTTACCGGCGCGTTGCGTCAGGAGCTGGGCTTCCGGGGTCTGATCGTCACCGATGCGATGGACATGCAGGGTCTCACCAAACAGTTTCCGGGCGGGGAAGCCGCCGTCCGCGCTTTGCAAGCCGGAGCCGATGTCCTGCTAATGCCTCCTGACCCGGAAGCAGTCCTGAAGGCCGTCGAAGCTGCTGTGAAGAGTGGCCGGCTTACGCAGAAACGCATTGGAGAAAGTGCACTGCGCGTTCTTGCCGCTAAAGCTACGGTCGGTCTGCATCGAAGCAAACTGGTCAGGATCGAAGCAATTACCGATACGATCGAGTCACCCGCGTTTGCCGAACACGCGCAGCTTGCCGCCGATCGTGGCATCACTGTTCTGCGTAATAAGGACCAGGCGATTCCGCTGAAGGCGCCCGCTTCTTCGTGCTTCTGGATACTTGCGGAAAGCCGCTACGGACAGGGCGGTCGCAAAATGGGCGAGGAGATCCGTCAACGCTCGAAGCAGACGCCGGTCTTCGCCCTCGACCCTCTGGTGCCGGACACGGAGATCCATGCGCTGCTGGAGAAGAGCACACAGTGCGAAGCAAATGTCGTCGCCGCATTTGCAACTTCAGGAGCGTACAAAGGCAACGTCTCGCTTGCAGGGGGATACCCGATGCTTGTTGCTGCCTTGCAGGAACGCAGTCGCACGCCTCTCATCCTCGTAGCCGTGGGGACGCCTTACCTGCTCCGTGCCTTTGCCGACGTGCCCTCATACGTGACAACGTTCAGTTCGACCCCGACCGCCGAGACAGCGGCTGTGAAACTCCTGTTTGGCGAGATCCGGTCTTCAGGCAGGATGCCGGTATCTCTGCCCGGACTGGCCGCCATTGGTGATGGACTCTGACTGTGAGGAGTTGTAGCGCAACGCAAACGCAGCCTTTAAGATGGCAGCATGGTCGAGATCACGTGGCTTGGACATGGAACCTTTCAACTCAGACTGCGGACCGGCGAAGTACTGGTTGTCGATCCGTGGACTGAGGGCAATCCCGCCTTTCCCCAAAACCATAAGTTCGATCGGCTCGATGCCATCCTGATCTCACACGGACATTTCGATCACATTCATGACGCCGTCCCTTTAGCTCTCAAGTTTCAGCCGCAGATGGTCTGCATCTACGAGACCGGTGTGTGGCTGGAAGGCAAAGGCGCCAACAACGTCACGGGAATGAACAAAGGCGGATCGCAAAAGGTGGGTCCGGTCACCGTCACGATGACTCATGCTGTCCACAGCTGCGGCATTCTGGAAGACGGGAAGATCATCTACGGTGGAGAAGCGGCAGGCTATGTTCTGAAGTTCGACGACGGGCGCTCCGCCTACTTCGCCGGAGACACCAACGTGTTCTCAGATATGCAGTTGATCCACGAACTCTACAAGCCTCAGCTGGCGGTTCTGCCGGTTGGGGACCTGTTCACGATGGGACCACGCGAGGCTGCGATGGCCTGCCGTCTGCTGAAGGCAGAGACCGTGATCCCCGCGCATTTCGGAACGTTTCCACCGCTGACCGGAACCCCCGAAGAGCTGATCAGTCTCGTCGGAGATCTGTCAGGCACTCAGGTTTTGAAACTCGAACCAGGCGTGCCTTTCAACTGGTAGATGGCGGTTAGCTTGCCGCCGGAAGCAGGTTCTGCGCGCGCAATACCTCTTCCAGTTCGTCATCATCCGGAGTGACCAGAACCGTACCGTTAACGTCCACGGTGGGTTTCTTTTCCTTGCCGTCTGCGTGCTCTTTGACCCACTCAGCAGCTTTCTGATCGTTATCGATGTCGGTGTACTTGTACTCGACACCGAGGTCGTCCAGAAATTTCAGCGTCCGCCGCGTCATGCCACACCAGTCGGCGCCATAAACCAGAATCTGCGCCATTACTGTTTGCCCTCTTTCTGCCGCAGCGACTCGTCTATCGTTGCTTCATCGCCTTCGGCCTGCGACGGAACGGACCGCTCGCCTTCCCCGCTGGTTGCAGGATCTTCGCCTTCAGCCTGCGATGGAATGGGACGTGTCTCCGCACTTTCTTTTTTCGGGTCTTGTTGATCTGCCATTAGGAGTCCTTTCACTATTTGACGCAACGCACCAGCATTTTTGCACGTGCCCCGCTACAATTGAAGTATGCGCATCGTAATGACTGCTCTGTTGTTTGCAAGTGCTCTCGCCTCCGCAGCCACTGTCACTGGTTATATCAGCGACTCCATGTGTGGTGCCTCGAACGGCAACGGTTCGGCGGAAGCGCGAACCTGCACCAAAGACTGCCTGAAGAACGGGGCTGTTCCGGTCCTGGTGTCAGAGACAGACAAAAAGGTTTTCAAGCTGGCAGGCAAAGATGTGAAGGCTCATCTGGATCACAAGGTGAAAATCACCGGGGAGATTAAAGGCGACGTTCTGACGGTTGCGGATGTACAGAAAGCGGAGTAGGGAACAAAGTACGTAGGACGGTTCAGCCTGGAGCGTTGGGAAGCTTGCAAATGCACGCTCCCCAACGAAAGATTACCAGCAACGGAGCTTAGGCCGTGGTGACGTCCTCAGCCTGCAGGCCCTTCGGCCCTTTCTTCACCACAAACATCACCTGCACACCCTCATCGAGCGTTCGGTAACCGCCCGTCTGGATCGCGGAGAAGTGGACAAATACGTCTTCTCCGGTCTCTCGTTGAATGAAGCCATATCCTTTGGCCGCATTAAACCACTTAACAACACCTTTTTCTTTCATCCAGAACTTCCTTCAAAAAGCTATTTGCACTCCTGTTTGAGTTCAACCCACGGGAAGACAGAGGTCTAGTCTAAGCTCCGCAGGATTGCGGCCAGAATTCTTACTGCAAACGGACCCTAAGATGTGCAAACGCCATTCGAGAATACCATGTTGGATAGCACAGAACCACTCAAATGCAAGCCATAGACAGTTGAAAACAACCGTGAAAGTACTATGCATTTGAGTCGTTATCGAGCTTACTGAACTGGCAGATCTCCTTCGTCCTCAAGGCCGATTTTGCTGTGGTCCTCGGGTATGATGCTCGCCGCGGCAACGCGATCTCCATCCTCCAGATTCACCAGAGTGACGCCCTGGGTGGAACGTCCCGCCTTTCGGATATTCGCCGATTCGATACGGATGATCTTCCCGCTTTGCGTGATGATGACAAGATCGGTATCCTCTTTCACGCACAGCACCTGAATCACCCGGCCGATCCGGGGTGTCGTCTTCATCAGAGTGACACCCTTGGCACCACGCGCCGTTTCCCGATACTCATTCACGGAAGTACGCTTGCCGAAACCGTTCTCTGATATCGACAGGATCAAATCCTTCTCGGTAACGATCTCGACGCCGACAATATAGTCGCCCTTGGCCAGCGTCATTGCACGAACACCCCGTGCCGGACGGCCCATTGCGCGAACCTCATCCTCCTGGAATCGTACCGCCATCCCTTCGTGAGACCCGAGGAACACATACTCCCCCGCAGACGTCAGGCGGGCTGCAATCAGCTCATCACCCTCATCCAGCGACACGGCAATAATGCCGCGCGACATCGGATTATCGAACTCGGTCAGATCGCACTTCTTAATCACACCGAGTTTGGTGACCATCACGATGTAACGGTCGGGAACAAACTCCCGGATCGGCAGGAAGGCTTTGACTGTTTCATCCGGCTGCAGGTTAATCAGGCCGTTGATGTTCTTGCCCTTGCCCGCCGTGCCCGCATCGGGAATCTCGTAGATCTTGAGCCAGTAGACACGACCCTTATTGGTGAAGATCAGAAGGTACGCGTGCGTGTTGGCAACGATCAGATAATCGACCGTATCTTCGGCACGTGTTCCCATGCCGATCCGGCCTTTGCCGCCGCGTGTCTGCCGCTGATACGTGTCGATCGGCGTGCGCTTCAGGTAGCCTCCGCGGGTCACCGTAAGAGCAACGTCTTCCTGCTGCACGAGATCTTCGATATTGATCTCGCCCGTGTCTTCGATCAGCTCGGTGCGTCGCTTATCGCCGAAATCCTTCTGGACTTCTTTCAGCTCTTTTACAATAACAACCCGCAATATCTTCTCATCCCCGAGAATTTCCAGATATTCCGCGATCATTCTCTGGATATCGGCGAGTTCATCAAGAATCTTCTGCTGCTCCATCCCCGTGAGGCGCTGCAGCTGCAATTCAATGATGGCCTGAGCCTGTCGCTCACTAAAGTCCAGAGCCGCAAAAACGGTCTCCGGGACCACGCGATCCGGCCGCGTCAGGCGGGCGATGACAACTTCACGAATCACCGCGATCACTTCCGCGTCGCCCATCAGTGCCGCACGCGCTTCCTTGGGGTTGCGAGCCGCCCGGATGGTCTCAATCACCAGATCCAGATGATTTAATGCTTTCTGGAATCCAAGCAGCAGATGCTCCCGTTCCCGGGCCTTCCGCAGCAAATAGTCGGTGCGTCTGCGAACAACATCGATGCGATGGTCGATAAACCGGCGCATGCAGTCCAGCAGTCCCAGTTCCCGGGGCTGGCCGTTGACGATGCTTAGCATGATCACGCCGAAGTTCATCTGCAGTTGTGTCTGTTTGTAGAGATTGTTCAGAACAACTTCAGACTGCTCGCCGCGCTTGAGCTCGATGACCATTCTCATGCCATCGCGATCGCTCTCATCGCGAACGTCACTGATGCCCTCGAGCCTTTTGTCGTTTACCTGCGCGGCTATTTCAGCTACCAGCCGGGCCTTATTGACCTGATAAGGGAGCTCCGTCACCACCAGAGCCTCGCGACCGCCCTTCATCTCTTCGGTAGTCACACGAGCACGCATCTTCAGCGTGCCGCGTCCTCTTGTGAAGTACTCGAAGATTCCGGCGCGACCGAGAATGAAACCGCCCGTGGGAAAGTCCGGCCCCGGGACCATGTTCATCACTTCGGCCAGCGTCAACTGGGGGTTTTGCACGAGGGCGATGGTCGCTTCCACAATTTCGTTCAGATTGTGGGGCGGAATGTTGGTCGCCATCCCGACAGCGATACCGGAAGAGCCGTTCACCAGCATGTTCGGAATGCGGGTAGGAAGAACTTCCGGCTCCGAGGTGCTGTCGTCGAAGTTCGCCTTAAAGTCGACAGTCTCTTTGTCGATGTCCTCCAGCAAAGCGTGTGCGATTCGCGAAAGACGGGCCTCGGTGTACCGGTAGGCCGCGGGCGGATCCCCGTCCACCGAGCCGAAATTGCCCTGGCCGTCGATCAGGGGATAACGCATGGCAAACGGTTGCGCCATACGCACCAGCGCGTCGTAAACCGCCATGTCTCCATGTGGATGATATTTGCCAAGAA
>JACMLA010000595.1 GCA_014379815.1 Bryobacteraceae bacterium
AGGCGGCGGCACTCACGTTTTCGAAAGCGGCTCGTCTGTACTCACGTTAGCGGGGAATGGGTTAAATTTTTGAACGGACCAGGGCAGGCCGTCGCCACACTGGGCGCGAAGGCGCACCTCGCATTGGATGAATCGGCGTTGATCCGGGCAGCACAGACAGGCGACCAGTATGCTTTCGAGAAACTGGTGCAGGCCTACGACCAGGGCGTTTTTCGCCTGGCGCTCAATCTGCTCCGGTCAGCCGAAGATGCCAGTGATGTGTATCAGGAAGCATTCCTGCGTGTGTACAAAAACCTGCACTCTTTTCGTTTCGATTGCAGCTTTCATACCTGGCTGTATCGCATTGTGACGAACCTGTGCCTGGATCAATTACGCAAGCGCAAGGTTCGCAAGGAAGAGTCCGCCACGATCGAGACGTCGGAGGGACCGGTAGACCGTATGGAGGTACTTGCCGAAGCCCGTCCGGAAGGGGATCCGCAGAGAAATTTGTACACCCTGCAATTGAGTCAGAAAATCCGCTCGGCGCTAGACGACCTGACGCCCCGGGAACGAACTGTTTTTGAAATGCGGCACTACCAGGGGATGCGCCTGCGGGCGATTGGCGAAGTCCTCGGAACAACAGAAGAAGCCGCGAAGAATTGCCTGTTCCGAGCAACGCAGAAGATGCGGGCTGCTCTGGGAGATTTTGTATGAACTGCGAACTGGTCGTAAAACAGTTGCCACTGATGTTATACGGCGAACTGTCATTCGACGAAGAAGAAACATTACAGCAGCACCTTGAGAACTGCGCGTCCTGCCGGTCCGGGTTAGAAAAAACCCGGCAGCTACACCGGATTCTGGACGCCTCGGAGCAGGAATTTCCTTTGGAAAGCCTGACTGCCGCACGACGCAAATTGCGGGTTTCGCTCGCGGCAATCCGGGAATCCGAGGCTGAGCGCGGTGCTGGGCAGTTTCGCGCGTCGTGGCTGGCTCAAAGCCTTGCACGATGGAACGGTCTGTGGAAGCCCGCTCTGGTATTTGGAGCCATGACGGTTGCCTTCGTGGCGGGACGGCAGATGCCGGCAAACACACCATCTGGCTTCCTGCCGAATGGTCCCGCTGGACCGGTTGCTTCGCGGGTCCGGTTCGTGCAGCCCGAGGAGTCCGGACGGGTCCAGATCGTCGTCGAAGAGGTCCGGCAGAAAGTGCTGGAAGGTGGTTTGCACGACGACGCCATCCGCTCGCTTCTGGTCTCTGCAACGCGTGAAGCCCATGACCCTGGAGTTCGGGTCGAAACCATGGATCTGCTGAAGACGCAGTCGGCCAGCACCGAAGTTCGCCGCGCACTGCTTTCCGCTCTGCAGCATGATCCGAATCCCGGAGTCCGGTTGAAAGCTCTGGAGGGTCTCCGCGTTTCTGCCAGTGACACCGAGTCGAGGCGCGTTCTGGCTCAGGTTCTATTGACCGACGAAAATCCCGGTGTCCGAACGCAGGCAATCGACCTGTTGACACAGCAGCGCGGACCGGAAATGGTAGGAGTGCTGCAGGAGTTGGTCTCACGGGAAGGCAACGACTACGTGCGATTGAAATGCCAGAAGGTTCTGCGGGAGATGAACGCTTCTGTGGAAACATTCTGATGCTCCGGGTTCTCGCGCTGACCCTGACCGTTCTCTCGGCCTATCCCGCATCCGGTGGCAGCAGGTCACTGGTTCGGGAAGGTTCCTACTGGGTGGAGATCCAGAGCGGAACTCTTCCGAACGCTGGATTGCTTCGGATCCGCATGCGAGGACCAGTAACGGTCCGCGGTGGCGCCTCTGTCACCAAGTACGTTTTGCGAACGCGTGTCCCGGCGCGAACGGAAGCAGAGGCACGCCGGCTTCTGCGGCAGTTACAGTGGCAATCCGTAAGCAACCGGAATGGCTCGTCGATCACACTGACTTCCGGCCAGAAACCAGCCGCTTTCGCTGAGTTGTCCGTCGCGGCGGTTTCTCTTACACCCCTTTCGATCGATACCTACAGCGGCGATCTCGAAATCTATGACATCCGTTCCAGCGTTCATGCGCGCACCGGAGCCGGCTCTATTCAGATGGACCGGATTGGCGGGGATGTGGACGCACGCACTTCAGGTGGCGAAATTCGGATGGGTCGCATCGGCGGTGGTGTTCGCTGCTTCACTGGTGGCGGCAGCATTCAGGTCGCGCATACCGGCGCTGAGTCGTGGTTTGAAACAGCGGGAGGCAACGTCGAACTCGGCAACGTGAACGGAGCGGTGCACGCCACGACAGCCGGTGGAAACATCAAGCTGGTTCGCGCCGGGGGTCAGGTTGTGGCCCGATCCGCAGGAGGGCGAATTGAGATTCAGGAAGCGAGGGGCGCCGTGGTGGCCGGAAATTCCGGCGGCTCGATTCAGGTAGGTCAGGCAAGTGGTGTGCGTCTCGAAGCAACCGGGGGAAGCATACGACTTCGCGGATCTTCCGGCGCTTTGCGGGCGGCCTGTGATGTAGGCAGCATCCTGGCTGAACTTATCCCAGGCGTCCGCCTGCAGGACTCCATCCTGAGCACGGGTGCTGGTGACATTACTGTCCTGATTCCGTCCAACATTGCGCTGACCATCAAGGCTCTGAACGACAGCGACCGGATCGGGCGAATCGTTTCGGAGTTTCCGGAAATCCTGATCCGGCAAATGGAAAGGCAGAGCCGTATGCTGGCGGAAGGCAGTCTGAATGGCGGAGGCCCGGTCTTGCAACTGACCTCCACTGGCGGCACGATCTACCTCCGGCGGCTCCGACAATAATCGACTTCTTGTACTGCGGAGTAAAGATCATGTCTTTTAGCCGAACTCGGGAACGAACCCGAGAACGAACCCAGCTGGCAGCTGTGTGCCTCGCTCTCTCTTGTGTGATGCCTGCCCCGGCATGGCAACCGGCACCGGATCCATCCCCTGTGGTAATCACCCATCCCGGTGGCAGCTACCTCGGAGTGGGCGTAGTTGAGTTGACGCCGGAACGCGTAAAGTCACTTGGTATGAGGGAAGAGCACGGCGTCGAAATCACCCGGGTGGAAGATGACAGCCCGGCCGGAAAAGCCGGGTTAAAAGCGGGTGATGTTGTTCTGGAGTACAACGGAGGCCGCGTTGAAGGAGTACAGCAATTTATGCGGCTGGTCCGCGAGACGCCTCCCGGCCGCGAAGTGATACTGGCACTGCAGCGTTCCGGCGCTTCTCAGCAAGTTACGGTTCGAACCGAAGCCCGAAAATTGTGGGCGGGGTTGCGCACCAGCGACAGTTCCTTTGAGATTCCAAGAATGAACCTGCCCCCGATTGCTGTTCCTGACATCCCGCGGGCTTTCATGACGTGGAGCAGTTCTTTTCTCGGTATTGAAGGGGAAGCTCTGGACGATCAGCTGGCTCAATTCTTCGGAGTCCAGGAAGGTGTTCTGGTCCGGTCCATAGTCAAAGGATCACCAGCAGACAAAGCAGGTCTGCGGGCCGGGGACGTCATCGTCAAAGTGGATGATGGCAAAGTGGCTACTCCGCGCGAAGTCACTGCCGCTTTCCGGTCGGCGCGGTCGAAGAAAAGCATGACGGTCGTTGCGGTCCGAGACAAGAGAGAGATGAGTTTCACCGTTCCTTTAGAAGACAACCCGCAGACGCGTTGAGTTTAGTGAGTGCGCTGCGCACTGGCGGCGCGGGCTCCCTTCATGGGCCATTCCTTCTCTACCAGGGTCCGCATGCGCTGCAGTGCTTTCACTTTGATCTGCGAGATTCGCGACTCATGAAGATCCATGACGCGCGAGATCTCGCGCAACGAAAGCTCCTCGTGGAACATGAGGCTAAGCACCTGGCGTTCTTGCTTCGGCATCTTGCCGATTGCGTCCGCGAGCAGCTGGCGGAGGTCCTGCTCTTCCAGTTGTCGGGAGGG
>JACMLA010000596.1 GCA_014379815.1 Bryobacteraceae bacterium
GGCGATTGCGCAAATGAAGCCTGGCAATCGGCTGTTTGATGTCTGCTGAGCGGTGTAGCGGCATGTGGTGGTAAAAGGATTCACCGTGGTCAGGGAGATGGTAGGGCACGGTATTGGTACCTCGATGCATGAGGAGCCTCAGGTGCCCAATTATGTGGACCGCCGGAACGAGAATCCGAGGCTGAAAGAGGGAATGGTTCTCGCGATTGAACCGATGGTCAACGCTGGGAAGCCGGAGATCCGGATCCTGTCCGACCGCTGGACCGCAGTCACGCAGGACGGGTCGTGTTCTGCGCATTTTGAGCATTCGGTCGCAGTGACCTCCCACGGACCGTGGGTTCTGACGCGGCCATAGCAGAGTGCTAACCGAGCCGGATCAGCGGGATGGCGACGGGCGGGATAGCGGTGGACGGGGCGTACCTGCTACCATAGTGGAATTGCTGCCTCGCGGTGCCTGTCGCCTCAAGCTTGAGAATGAGCAGGAAGTGATTGGACACCCGGCTGGGGCGACAATAACCAACTTCATCCGGCTCCGTCCAGGGGATCGTGTAGTGGTCGACATTTCGCCTTTTGACAGAAGTCGCGGGCGGATTACGAAATTGTTGAAGGATTGAACGTTGAGGGATGGAACGACGATGAAAGTACGGGCATCCGTGAAAAAGATCTGTGACAAATGCAAGGTCATACACCGGGAAGGTGTGGTCCGCGTCATTTGCCCCAATCCGAAGCATAAGCAGCGTCAGGGTTAAGTACAGGGAGCGGCAAAAGAAATTATGGCGCGTATTGCAGGCGTGGACCTGCCACCGAGGAAAAGGGCTGAGATTGGCCTGACTTACATTTACGGCATTGGGTGAACCCGTGCCAGGTCGTTGCTGTACCGCGTTGGTGTGGATCCGAACATCAAGGTACAGGACATGTCCGAGGAGCAGGTAAACGGGATCCGGAACATCCTCGAGTCAGAAGGCGCTGTCGAAGGTGACCTCCGCAAGGAAGTCTCCATGAACATCAAGCGACTGATCGAGATGGGTTCGTACCGTGGTCTGCGACACCGTCGTGGCCTGCCGACCCGTGGTCAGCGCACCCATACGAATTCCCGCACACGCAAGGGTCCGCGTAAGGGCACCGTGGCGAACAAGAAGAAAACAGGTATGAAGTAAGAGATGGCCAAAGCACCCGCCAAGAATACAAAGAAGAAGACTTTTAAAAAGCGTGAGAAGCGCAACGTCCCGGTTGGGTACGTCCACGTGCAGGCTACCTTCAACAACACGATCGTCACGTTCACCGATACCATCGGCAACGTAGTCGCATGGTCGAGTTCGGGTTCGCTCGGGTTCCGGGGTTCCCGCAAAGGCACCCCGTTTGCAGCTCAGCAAGCTTCACTAACGGCTGCGAACAAGGCACGGGAAGCCGGAGTTCGTACCGTCGATGTGAAGGTCGCCGGACCTGGTGCAGGCCGTGAGTCCGCGGTCCGGGCTTTGTCGACTGCCGGCATCGAGGTGAAATCCATCCGTGACGTCACGCCGATCCCGCACAATGGTTGCCGTCCTCCTAAAAAGCGCCGCGTCTGAGTTTAGGGGATATATTTTTAGGGACAACCGTCCCTCTGGTTGAAGTCATCCGCATTAGTGAAAAGCAGGACGAAGGCCTTTGTGGCCGTAAACTGCACCTCACGTTTGCCACGTAAAGGTCAGGAGTGGATTACATTGGCTCGTTATAAAGGCCCGGTTTGTCGGCTTTGCCGGCGTGAGGGCATGAAATTGTTCCTGAAGGGCGAGCGTTGCTACACCGAAAAGTGTGCGATCGAGCGCCGAAATTTCGTTCCCGGTCAGCATGGGAAAGATCGTAAACCCAAGATCGTGGGTTACGGTCTCCAGTTGCGGGAAAAGCAGAAGACCCGCCGTTATTACCGGCTCCTCGAAACTCAGTTTCGAAACTTGTTTGAGAAAGCCAGCGCAATGCCTGGAATCACGGGTGAGAACCTGCTCGGCATGCTGGAGAAGCGGCTGGATAACGTAATTTACCGGCTGGGTCTGGCGACATCCCGTGCTATGGGTCGGCAAATGGTGCGTCACGGACACTTTTCGATCAACGGCCGGAAGGTAGACATTCCCAGTTTTCAGGTCCGGCCAACGGACACGATTGAAGTGCGGGAACGAAGTCGCAACCATCCGGCAATTCAGGCATCAAAAGAAGCTACCGCCCATGCTCCCACGCCAAACTGGCTGGAACTGGATCGCGAAACCCTCAAGGGTCGCGTTCTTGCTCAGCCAAAACGGGAAGAGCTGGTCCAGATTCAAGTGAACGAGCAGCTCATCGTTGAACTGTACTCGAAGTAAGCTGCCAGCAGTGCAGAAGGAGATTCCTCCATGTTCAAGGGCTTTCAGAAACCAAAACGCTTAGTCGCCAACACCGAATCGCTTACCGAACGCTTCGGCCAGTTCACCGCGCAACCGTTTGAGCGCGGTTTCGGTACGACGATAGGCAACGGTCTGCGTCGCGTCCTGCTCAGTTCGATTGAGGGCGCCGCGATCACGGCTGTTCGGATAGACGGCGTCGCTCACGAGTTTATGCCGATACCCGGCGTGGTTGAGGATGCCACCGATATCATCCTTAACCTCAAACAGATCCCGTTCAAGATGCTGGGCGAAGGCACACGCATCGCCCGCCTCCGCATCGATCAGGCGGGTGAAGTTCTGTCAGGTCAGATCGAAGTTGATTCTGATGTGGAGGTTCTCGACCGCAACATGCACGTAGCGACCGTGGGCGAAGGTGGGAAGTTGAACGTGGAAATGCGGCTCAAACCCGGACGTGGTTACGTTTCGGCCGACCGCAATTTTGACGAAGATCTTCCGCTCGGGTACATCCCCATCGATTCGGTCCACTCGCCTGTGCGCAAAGTGAACTACACCGTGGAAGCCGCCCGTCTTGGTCAAATGACCGACTACGACAAGCTCACCATCGAAGTTTGGAGTAACGGCGCGATCTCACCGCAGGACGCTATCGGGCAGGCCGCTAAGCTACTGAAAGATCACA
>JACMLA010000597.1 GCA_014379815.1 Bryobacteraceae bacterium
AGCCGGAGGTCCATGAGCACGACATCGGGGCGCACTTCGAGGAATAGCCCAAGTGCCTCGGCTGCCGAAGAGGCCAATCCTACTGTACGCATGTCAGGCTCGGAATCGATGACCGCGCGCAGCCCTTCGAGCAGCATAGGGTGATCGTCCACACAGAGCACGGTAATGACCTCGAGAGTAGTCAAATGCCACCAACCTAACGTTTTATGCTGTCCTGCGCATCTGCCGATCGGCTGGAGTGGGGCTACCTCTTTCGGCTAACGACAGAGACCTCGGTACCGGCCGGGCCACTCGCGATCTTCAGATCCGTTCCGATCCGACGGGCACGTTCCCGCATACCGACTAAGCCAAAGCGACCATTGGTGCTTTGCAGGGCAGAGACAGCATCGAAGCCGCATCCGTTGTCGCGGACCGACAGTGCGGCGGTAGAGCCGGAATACCTGAGGTCGACTATGATCTGACTGCCTCCGCTGTGGCGCTGAGCATTGGTGATCGCTTCCTGGGCAATCAATAGCAGTTCCCGCTCCACCGCCATCTCGAGATCGAACTCCGTCCCGCTCACGCGGCTTTGGACCGGGACGTCTCCGCCCGACCGGGTGGCAAACTCCTTGAGAGTGTCGGCGAGAGACTGACGCCTTCGATCACGGAGGTCCCACACCGCGTGGCGTGCCTCGCGGAGGTATTGTTCCGCCTGGAGTAATACATGCCTGATCTGCTCGCCGGTGGATTCGGGAGGTTTGCTGTTTTTCGCTATGGCTTCGAGCCGCAGCGTGACTCCGGTGAAGCCTTGCAGCAGAGTATCGTGCAGGTCGCGGGCGATGCGTTCCCGCTCGGCAAGGACAAGAGCGTGTTCCCGCCGGACCTGCGCGATGCGCCGGCGATAAAGGCTCCACCCTGCGAGCGCCACCAGCGCCAGGCAAACTGCATAAAACCAGAGGCTCTGATAGAACCTCGGAGGCCTGCGAATCGATACGCTGGCGAAGCCGTCCTGCCATGGCCCGTTTCGCTGCGCCGCTGCGACATGAAAGACGAACCGGCCAGGCGGCAGTTTTGTGTAGATCGCGCTGCGCTGTCCGGAGTCGTCTGTCCATTTCTGTTCGAGACCTTCGAGCCGGAACCGGAAGCGCTGTTTTTCCGGTAGCGCGAGACTCGAGGATGAAAAACGGAGCTCCAGGCGCTCGACGCCCGCGGGGATCTGGATTTCCCGCGAAATGGGCAGGCTGTTGCCGTCGGCCAGGAACTCTTCTATCCTTGCCTCCGGTGGAGTCCGGACGTCTGCACCCTCGGACGGATCCGTTTGGAGAATGCCACGTTTTGTTGCGATCAGGAGGCTGCCACTTGCAAGCCGGATCGCGCTATGTTCGATCATCGCGACGCCCGCAGCGGTCCCGTCGCCCGGATCGAACGTGGTAAGAGGCTGGCCGTCCGCTAACCCTGACAGGGTTGTCCGCAACACCCCTGACGGCCCCGCCGCCAACACGATCCATACCTGCTGTCGGGAATCCTCCAGCAGCTGGGCTATGCCCTCGTCAGTGACTCCGCCGGGCGACTTCACGACCGACGCTTTGTCATTCCTGACGCGAGACAACCCGACAGGAGAGCCGACGAGGATGGAACCATCCGACGCCGCCAGCAAACAAGTCACCAGAATGTGCGCTAATCCGTCTTTGACACGCCACGAACGGACCTGGCCATTCTCAATGCGGGCCAGACCGGCCCGGGTTCCGATCCAGACACGACCCTGGCGATCCGACGCCAGGCTGGTCACTGCATCGGCTGGCAATCCTGAGCTTGTCGTGAGCACGCGAGTTACGTTTGTTCCGTCGAATTCTGCGAGGCCGGAACTTGTTCCTATCCAGAGCCGGTTGCCGTCGCCTGCGAGAATTGCACTGACGGCTCCTGCGGGCAGGCCGTGTTTTCCGTTAATGGAAGTTACCAGGGTATCGCCGCGCCAGATCTCGACGCCTCGGTTCTCTGGCCAGCCGAAGCCCACGGCCAGGTCGCCGTTCCGGAGCGCAAGCATGGACTGAACAATCTCATCCTTTCCATTCGCTGGGCCATCCGGCGGACGTCGGATCTGCCGGACATTGCTGCCCTCGGCGCTGCCCTCGGCGCGAAAAACTCCGTCGCGTTGTGTGCTGATCCAGACAGCTCCGTCCTGCGTTTGCGCCAGCGCTAAGGGAGAACGCAATGGCAGAGAGGCATCCCACGCAGGCCGGAAGAAAGGAGTCCGGCGAAGCCTCGCCAGGCGGCCCGGCATGGCCAGCCAGAGATCTCCTTCCCGATCTTCCAGGATGGACGAGACGACATCGCCAGGAAAGCCGTCTTTGGCCTCCAGAGACTCAAACTTGCCTGACGAGTATCGGAACAGGCCGGACTTGCGGACGCCAATCCAAACGGCTCCGGTGCGATCAGCAGCAAGTGAAAAGATGAGCTCTGAGGGGACCGAATCGTAGTTGGTGTCCACGGTCTTACTGCCGGGTGAGATCGATTGCAGACCTCGCGTCGACCCGATCCAGATCCGGCCCGATGGGTCGGCACACAAGGACCACACGTTGTTGTCTGCCAGGCTTTCGGCTTTGCCGTAAGGCGTCAGGACACCATCTGGCCGGAGGCGAAACAGACCTCCCGGCATCATGCCCAGCCATAGATTTCCGTCAGGGTCGCTCGCCATAGCCCGGATGGTTCCAGCAGGAAGAGCCTTCGATATGGGATGCTGCTCGAATTTGTCACCTTTTCGGAACCAGAGGCCGCTCCGCTCGATGCCGACCCAGAGCTTGTTACCTCCATCCTCATAGACGGACATTACCTGGCGTTCCGGCAGACCCTGCTCCGCACTCCAGGTCTCAAATCTGTCGTTAGAGAAGCGAACGAGTCCGGGCCCTGTGGGAACAAACCACAGCGACTTGTCGCGACTCACGACCGTTTTGCGGAAGTAGTCGTTGGTGAGATCGGCTCGGGTCTTGCGGGAGAACAGAGTGAAGCGGTTGCCGTCGAAGCGAATGATTCCCTTGTCGCCGGTTATCCAGAGATAGCCGTCGGTAGCCTGCGTGACAGAAGTGACTGACTCGGCGGGTAACCCCTGCTCCCGCGCCCAGGTGTCGATCCGGAGCTGCTTCAGTGTGAGGTCAGCAGAGCGCGGCTGGGCGGAGACAGTGGCCCAAGTGACGAGGCCGAGGCAAATCAGGATCCGCAAAAAGGCGGCAGCGTCACCTGCTTGAGCTTTCGACCGCCCGGCGGCCATCAACTGGTGACTTTATTGCTTGCGAAGTCCCAGTTTAGTTTTCGGCCTTCGCGGTAGGCGGTGTTTGCGAGGTGGGCGGCTCCTGCCGCGGCGTGGCCTTCGGTTGCGTTTTCGCGGCTCGGCTTGCTTTCGCGCACGCTATCTATGAAGAAGTCTGAATGGTTTGGACCTGCTTCTACCTTGATTTCTTTTGGCGAGGGTCTGTCGCTGTAGAGTCCCCGAGGGTCCGCTGGGTCTACACCCTTGCTTCGTAGATAGGCTTCTTTGGCAGCTTTTGGCCAGGCGTACGTTCCGTACATCTGAATGTCTTTATCGACGGAGGCAGCTGTGACCACTATCTTGTCGCGTTCCCATACCAGAGTGCCTTCTGTTCCATAAGCAACCAGAGTCGGTGCTGTCGCGTTGCATTTCTGATGGACACAGAGCTGTGCGATGAAGCCTTCGGGATACTCAAAGACCGATTCCAGAACATCTGGCACTGTGCGGCCATCCTTCCAGAAGTAGAGGCCACCCTGGGAGACGACCGATTGCGGCGCTCTTACCTGCATCACCTCGTGCAACGTGGTCAACGCGTGCACGAAGAGATCTGTGGCGACGCCTCCTGAGTACTCCCACCAGCAGCGCCAGCGGAAGAAATGCTCGGCGTTGAAAGGTCGTTTGGGAGCGGGGCCGAGCCAGCGATCCCAATCGATTGTCTGTGGTGACGCGTCGGGCGGAATCGGATACTTCCAGGCTCCCTGCGCGTCGTCGCGGTAGTTGGCCATGCGGATCAGACTGACTTTGCCGATCGCTTTCGAGGCCATCAGTTCCTTGACCTTCTGCGCCATCGCTGTCGTCTTGGGATTGCTGCCGATCATCACAACCTTGCCCGACTTCTTTTCCGCCGCTATGATCTCCGGACCTTCTTTCAAGTTCCATGTCATGGGCTTCTCGCAGTAGACGTGCTTGCCAGCTTCCAGAGCTTCGAGTACGATTTTGCGGTGCCAGTGATCCGGTGTGGCGATTACCACAGCGTCTATGTCCTTACGGTTCAGGAGGTCTTCATAACGCTTTGTGGTGTGTGGCTCTTGCTTAGAGTGGTCTTTACAGAACTCCCTGGCATGCTGCAGGTAGCCGTCGTACAGATCAGCTACAGCCACGAATCGCGAGGCGGGGTTCTTGCTAAAGTCCTGGAGTAAGCCGCTGCCGCGGATTCCTACTCCGATGAACCCGAGTCCTACCTGGTCGTTCGCTGTAGCAGCTTTGGCTAGCGGAGTTTCGCCTACGAGCGAATAGACAGCCGCGGCACCGGCGGAGGAAAGAAAGCTTCTGCGCTCAGTCATTTTTGTTTGAAGACTAACACACCTTCCTGACCCGCGCGGGGCTGATCTGCGATACGCTGGACGGAATGCAGCGCAGGACTTTCTTCACAGGAGCAGCAGCCGCAAGTCTGGCAGCCGCTCAGAGCACCACAGCAAGTAAGTTGAAGCCCGGCGACGTGCCGCGGCGTAAGTTCGGAAAGACGGGTGTGGACGTCAGCATCATCGGGCAGGCCGGTGGACGTTTTCCTATGATTTCCCGCGAGGAAGCGAAAGCAGTCACGCTTCGCGCGTACGAACTTGGTCTGAACTATTTTGACAATGCCCGGCTGTACGGGAACGGCGTCTCGGAAGAAATCTACGGCGAGGTTCTGGCGCCCCACCGCAAAGAACTTTTCCTGACGACGAAGTCAGCTTTGTACTCCAGGCAAGGCGCGATGGAGGATCTGGATAAGTCTCTGAAGGCTTTGCGGACCGACTATGTCGATCTGTGGCAGATTCACCAGGTTGGAGAGATGAAAGAAGTCGAAGAGATCTTTGGACCGAAGGGTTCCATCGAAGCCTTTGTACAGGCGAAGAAGGACGGCAAAGCGCGCTTCATTGGATTTACCGGACATCGCGATCCGGCTGTGCATCTGGAGATGCTGAAACGCTTCAAGGATTACGACACGATCCTGATGCCGCTCCACCCGGCTGACCCGCACTACCTGTCGTTCGAGAAGCAAGTCCTGCCGGTGGCAATCGAACGGGGTATGGGCATCCAGGGTATGAAGAGCACCGCAAACGCCAAACTCCTTTCGGTAATGGCAGTACGCGATTGCATCCGCTATGTGCTGAGCCAGCCGATTCACTGCCTGGCTGTCGGCTGCACGACCGTGGGACAGATTGAAGACGACGTGCGGATTGCGAAAGAATTCAAGCCTCTAAATCAGACCGAGTTATCGGTGCTCCAGAAGAAAGCGAAGGGTGTCTCAGGGGCTGGCCTGGAAGACTGGAAGCGCAGTGAAGAGCGCGCGGATTCCGGTATGACGTATCGTGATGGGCTTGGCCTGATTCAGGCTTGATTCAGCTCAGGCTTTGGTTCAGCCTGGGCTGGAACCGTTGGGTCTGCTGATAGGCAGCAGGATCTGGAAACAGGTGCGACCGGGCTTCGATTCGAGGCGCAGGTCTCCGTGATGGCGGCGCACAATCTTCTGGACGAAATCCAGGCCAAGCCCGGTTCCCTGCCCCTGTTTCTTCGTAGTGAAGAATGGTTCGAAGATTTTCTGGCGAAGCTCTTCCGGAATTCCCGGGCCCGTATCCAGAACTTCCACCACGATGCGGTCGAGCCTCACGGTGGTCCGGATGCGAAGCATTTTCTCTCCGCTGGTATTCTCCATGGCGTCGATTGCGTTGTCAATTAGATTGGTCCAGACTTGGTTCAGCTCGCTGCCATTAGCACAAATCAGAGGCAGTGTCTTGTCGTAGTCACGCTGGACATCGACGCCACTTCGCCTGATTTTGCTGTCCAGGATACGCAGAGTGTTCTCGATGTCCTTATGGATATCGACCTCCCGCTCTTTGGACGAATCCATGTAGGAATACTCTTTGATGGCTTTCACGAGGCCGCTGATACGGCCCATGCTGTCCTGAATCTCTTCAGCCAGCCGGTCGAGGGCGATCAACGAGGCAACGCGTCCAAGAGCTTCCCGCATTACCGGTCCTGTTTGGGAAGCAAAGTCTTTCAGGATCTTTGCATCGAACCCGGCATCGGCGAGTTCCGGGGCCAGATCCCAGCCGTCCTTCACGCCAAAACCGGATAACAGAGATCCCAATTCATCTTCCCGATCGCTGCGCGTCATTGCGTCCAGACCAACGCAGCTGCGTGCGTGTGCCAGCGCTTTGGATTCGGCCGTGACGATTGCGGCACGCTGTTGAGGAGTCAGATCCGCAGCCGCGATAGCACAATCGAGATCCCGCACGCTCACCAGTTTTTCCCGAAGACTGTCGGCCGCACGAGCTGCGGCGGAGGCGGGATTGTTCAACTCGTGGGCCAGCCCCGCGGAGAGCTTGCCGAGGGCAGCCAGCTTACTTTGCTGGACTTCCGATGCGGTGAAATCCCGGATGCGGTCGGCCATTAGCCGGATCAGCCGGACTTCCAGTTTTGGAAGACGCTCCAGCATCTCGCCGAATTTTGACTCTTCGATGGATACCGCATGCACGTGACCTACCGCACGCACGGTGAGGAAGAACTTCTCCATACGGGAGTGGGGTAGTTTCCCGGTAATCTCGCCCGCCTTTGCTATATAGGTGGACCTGTCGTCGGAGCGTCCTTCGACTTCGCCTTCGAGGAGCAGCACGATTCTGTCCGCCGGATCGCCCTTTGCGGAAATGATTTCCCCGGGCGCAAACCGTGCCTCTATCCCGTTGTCCTCGAACCATTGAAGTTCTTCATCGCTGTAATCCGAAAGCAGGGTAATCGAGCGTATTTTTTCAACCAGCGCCGATGCCATATCAGCGTCCCAGCGATGCGAGGTATTGATGTACCATCTGGACCGCCATTGCACCTTCTCCGACGGAGGTAGCCACGCGCTTCACCGATCCCTGACGGACGTCGCCCACCACGAAAACTCCGGGGACACTGGCTTCCAGCAGGTAGGGCTCCCGGTCCAGGTTCCAGCCTTTGGGCTTCTTGCCATCGCGAATCAACTCTCGTCCTGTTGGAAGGAAGCCACGGTTGTCCCGCTCCACCACACCTTCGAGCCAGTCTGTCCGGGGAGCGGCTCCGATGAAGATGAACAACGAACTGGCGGGTACCCGGCTCACATCGCCAGACCGTTTGCAGGAGATTGCGATCTCCTGAAGATGATCGCTCCCGAATACTTCAACGACTTCTGACAAAGACTCGACGCGGATGTTCGGCGTAGCTTCGATCTGGCGAATCAGATAGTCGGACATGGTCGCGGACAGGCCTTCTCCGCGAACCAGCATGACCACTTCCAGCGCATACTTGGAAAAGTGCATGGCGGCCTGGCCAGCTGAGTTGGCGCCGCCTACAACGTACACTGTTTCGTCTTTACAGGCCAGCGCTTCGGTCATTGCCGCGCCGTAGTAGACCCCTGCTCCGTAAAGCCTGTCCATTCCAGGAACTTCCAGTTTGCGATACTGGACACCGGTCGCAATCAGCAGAGCGTTACAGGAGATCTCCGCATTGTTGAGAAGCTTGACGACACGGTACTGATTGTCGATGCGGAGTGTCATCGCTTCCTGCGGTGTAATGATCTCGACACCGAATCGTTTGGCTTGTTTGACGGCGCGATCGGCGAGCAGACTTCCGCTGAGGCCTTCCGGGAATCCAAGGTAGTTTTCGATGCGGGAACTCATACCTGCCTGGCCACCAGGAGCTTCGCGTTCGATCATCACGGTCTTTAAACCTTCAGAAGCACCATACACAGCAGCCGCGAGTCCACCCGGCCCACCGCCGACAATCATCAGGTCGTAAAAACTCTCGGTGGGCTGAGTCCCAAGTCCCAGCTTGGCGGCGATCTCGGAGGGATCCGGGCGTGTCAGCACCGAACCGTCCTCAAAAATCACAATCGGAAGATCGGAAGTCTGGTCGACTCCTGCCGCTTCGGCGACCCGTCGTACTTCCGCGTCGTCATTCAGCTTCTCGATATCGAGCCACTGGTAGGGAATCCGGTTGCGCGACAGGAAGTCACGAATGGAGTG
>JACMLA010000598.1 GCA_014379815.1 Bryobacteraceae bacterium
GGGGAAGCGGAGCCCCGAAGTATCGTTGCCGGGATCGCGAAAGCGTATCAGCCAGACCAGCTGATCGGCCGTAAAGTTGTCATCGTTGCAAATCTGGAGCCGCGCAAACTGCGAGGCATTACTTCCCAGGGAATGATCGTGGCAGCTTCCCTGCCCGACGGTCCTCCGGTGCTCACCGGATTCCTCGAGGACATTCAGCCCGGTGCCCGCCTCAAGTGAATCTGGTCGACTCACATTGCCATCTGGATGCGAGCCAGTTCGAAGATGACCGGGAAGACGTTATCCGGCGTGCGCGAGACGCAGGTGTTCGCAAAATGCTTTCCATCGGCACCGGGAATGGTCCACCCGATCTCGAAGTAGCGATCCGCCTTGCCGACAAATACGACTTTGTCTACGCCACAGCTGGTATCCATCCCGAGCACGCTCCAAACGTGAAGGATGCGGAGTATAAAAAACTTGCGGACGTAATTCAGCATCCAAGATGTGTGGCCGTTGGCGAGATAGGGATTGATTACCATTGGGAGCCGTTCGATGCGGAACTGCAGGCGAGTGTGTTCATCGAACAGATGCGCATCGCTGCTTCCGCCCGGAAGCCCATCTGTATCCACACCCGCGACGCGTGGCCTGATACCATCCGCTTGCTTCAGCAACACTGGGCTCCCACCGGTTTGCCGTGCGTGATGCATTGCTTTACCGGAGGCCCTGAGGAAGCCAGACAAGCTTTGGACCTTGGGTTCTTTCTGAGCTTCGCCGGTGTTCTAACTTACAGTTCCGCAAAAGCACTTCAGCAAGCCGCTAAAGAAGTGCCCCTGGATCGCATCCTGATTGAAACGGACTCACCCTATCTGGCACCGGCACCGTATCGGGGAAAGCGAAATGAGCCGTCTTATGTCATGTACACCGCGCAAAAGCTGGCGGAGCTCCGCGGAGAACCGCTGGAAACCGTAGCGCTGGCCACAACCCGGAATTTCGAGAGCATTTTCGTTGATCAGTTACACTGAGGGATTCAAACCGATGAATTTGAGCAGGGGTGGCGAAGTTCTCGCAGCCCGTGAAATCCTGGAACTCGTGCAGGAAGATCTCCGTGAAGTGGAACGGGTGATCGATCTCGAATCCATGGCATCGGTGAGTGCCGTCACGACGATCAGCCGCTACCTCAGCCGGAACGGAGGGAAGCGACTTCGCCCCATCCTGCTTCTCCTTTCCGCCAGACTCGTCGGGGACGTCAAGCCGGGTGCTATTCAGTTAGCCGCTGTCGTGGAGATGATCCACACCGCGACTCTGGTCCACGACGACATTATCGACGTAGCCGAGACCCGCCGCGGCAAACCTTCCACCAACGTGCTGTTCGGAAATCACACGTCCGTGCTCGCCGGGGACTGGATGTACATGCAGGCGTTCCAGATTGCTGTCCGCGAACGCAACTTCCACGTACTCGACATTCTCATTGCATTGACGCAGATGATGGTCGAAGGGGAACTTATCCAGCTGGAACGCATCGGCAAGATCGATGTCACAGAAGCCGACTACATGGAGCTGGTAGATCGTAAAACCGCCGGTTTGTTCTCAGCCTGCGCACGCCTCGGCGCGGTGATTGGCGGAACCACGGATGAGAACGAAACACGGCTGGGCGACTTTGCGTGGAACCTCGGAATGGCGTTCCAGCTCACAGACGACGTGCTCGACTTTACAGCACAGGAAAGCGTACTCGGCAAACCTGTGGGCAGCGATCTGCGCGAAGGTAAAGTCACGTTACCCCTGATTTACGCACTACAAGAGGCATCTGCTTCCGAGCGGGCTCTGATCGACACGGTGCTTCGGGAACGCAGCTACGAAACAGTGTCGTTTCGCGCAGTGCTCGATATGATTTGCCGGCATAGTGGTATTGCCAGAGCCCAGGAACGTGCGCACAGCTTCGCCGAAAGATCACGTGCTCTGCTTTCTGAGTTCCCGGAATCGTCCTACCAGAAGGCTATGTTCGCCGTTGCGGATCTGGTCACGGAACGAAGCTTCTAGGCCATCAATAAGTTAGAGGGCCCGCAGGCTGCCGGATCTCCATGCAGCCCTTACCCAGCGGCAGCACCTTGCCCGGATTCAAGCGGCATCCCGGGTCGAACAAAGCCTTCATTCTCGCAATCATGTTCAGCGAATCCTCACTGAACTGGTGCCGCATCAGTTCCATCTTTTCCATCCCGACTCCGTGCTCCCCGGTGATGGAACCGCCCACCGACACGCAGTACGAGAGGATATCCTCGCCAGCGAGCTGCGCCTTTTCCAGATCTCCCGGTTTGCGCGCGTCGAACAGAATGATGGGGTGCATGTTGCCGTCGCCTGCATGAAAGATGTTGCTGATGCTCAGGCCATACTTCGCCGCGACTTCGCCGATGTAGCTTAACGTATTCGCAATCTGAGTTCTGGGGACGACGCCGTCCTGGACATAGTAAGTAGGGCTAACCCGGCCCACAGCACCGAAAGCGTTCTTGCGGCCTTTCCACAGAAGATCGCGCTCTTCCTGCGATCTGGCTAGCCGAAACTCCCGGGCATTACAGGCAAGGCAGGCCTCGCGGATCTGCTCCATCTGGTAGTCCACAGTTTCCTTCAGGCCTTCCACTTCCAGCAGCAGCACCGCCTGCGCATCCATGGGATACCCCGCGTGCGTGGCCTCTTCCACCATCCGCAACATCACACCGTCGAGCATCTCCACGGCCGTGGGCACAATCGCGCGCGACGTAATCTCGGCAACGGTGTCGCCGGCATCTTCCGTGCGGTCGTAAATCGCCAGCGCTGTTTTGACGGCCTCCGGCTGGCGCATCAGTCTGACCATCACCTTCGTGATCAGCGCCATCGTGCCTTCAGAACCTGTCAGGAGACCAGTCAGATCGTAGCCGAACTGCTCGAAACTCTTGCCGCCTGTCTCGATGACCCGGCCGTCAGGCAGAACGGCTTCTACTCCGAGAACGTGATTCGTAGTCACCCCATAGGCGAGGGTGTGAGGTCCGCCAGCATTCTCGGCAACATTGCCACCGATCGTGCAGGCTCTCTGGCTGGAAGGGTCAGGAGCATAGAAGTAGCCCTGTGCCTGTACGGCTAAAGTGATGTCGAGATTCACGACGCCCGGTTCTACAACAGCTACTTCGTTTTCGAGGTCGATCTCAAGAATACGATTCATCCGCGCAAACGCAAGAGTGATCCCCCCGGCACGCGGGATTGCTCCTCCGCTAAGGCCGGTACCAGCGCCACGTGCGACGAAAGGGATGTTGTAGCGATTCGCAA
>JACMLA010000599.1 GCA_014379815.1 Bryobacteraceae bacterium
GACTCTTTGGACAACTGGGGACCAGGACGAACCGTTCCACCTTGCCAGACCTGCCGCCGCTACGCCATCGATGCTGGCGAAGTTACCCGCGACATGCACCTCGCTGCCATACGCGGCTATGGCACGGATTGACCCAGAGGAACGATCCTCAGTGCGTGGACCTATCCCTGTGCCCAGCGCCGACCATGTGGATTTTCTCTCGTCCCAGCAAGCAATACCGCGAGCTATGGTGCCTCCTGCGTCCACCTGAAAGCTGCCTCCCGCGTAAACGAATCCGTTCGCCGCTGCGATTGCGGCAACCGGGCCTGTCACACCCATGTTGTGGAAGCGTTTACCATCCCATCTGGTCAAACCCTGAATGCGGAGTTTGGCAACTGACTTGAAAGATCCTCCGATGTACACCCCAGTCTCTCCTGCGGCGGCGACCTCCGTAAATAAGTCGAGGGAAGGAAAGCCGAAGCGCGTATCGAAGTACGGGTCGAGGTCACCGGTCAGGTCCGGCGCAGTTTGCGCGTGCGCGCAGATCGATGTTGCAATCAGCAGAACGGAGAGCAGTCTAAATTTTGCCGGCATATTTCAGTCTTCTCTAACAGCTGTAAACAGGACTACAGGACATTTCATCCACTTGCCGATCCCGATTTTTTTGTTGCATAAACTCCATTGCCGTTATCCTTATCTTCATGATTGAGGGACGAGTGCTGCGAGCCCTCGCGCTGACTCTGGCCGCGATGATTGCTAATGCGGAAAGTCTTCCTGTAAACCGCAAGGCTCCACTTACTGCGTCGTTACGGAAAGGTTTGGACCAGAAATGGACGATACCGCTCCATAAGGATGACTTCGTTGCGATTGATGTCATTCAGGAGCATGACGTTGCACTCAGGTTACTGGCACCCGACAGCAAAGAGTTAGTCGCGGTGGATTACTTTGAGGACGAGCAAGCGAGAGAGCGACTCTTCTGGATTGCTAAAGATGACGGGACTTACTTTCTGGAAGTGAAAGCAGGCAGTCAGGACAGCAGAATAACAGTGACGGCCGCTAAACGGGTACCAGTACCTGAGGATATAGCACGGCTGGAGGCGCAAAAACTGTTTGTGGCGGTTCTGCCAGATCTCTCAGGAAACGCAGAAGCGGGCGTGCGCGCGTCGGGAGTGCTTAGTAACATCCGCACGCTGGCACGCAACGCGAATGACACGCACTTAGAGATGCTCGCGATGGCGTGGAGGTGTCTTGCTCTGAGGAGATCCGGCAACTTCGCGGAGCAGGAGAAGTCGGGCGAAGAGCTGTTGCGCATGGGTGTTCGGGAGAAGGATACGCTGATGGCCTCGTACGGTTCCTACCATCGGGGGATCGGATCGGTAGAAACGGGACGGTACTCGGAAGGCCTCGATGCTTTGCGCCATTCTGCGGATATCAGCGAGGCCAACGGCCGCAATCTTGGCGCCGCGATGGCGAACAGTATCATCGCGAGCCTGCAGAACAGAATCGGCGTTACCGACATGGCGGAAGACCGGGCCCGGCGGGCGCTAGTCGTGTTTGAACGCTATGGCAATCAGCGCGGAGCAGCCGCAGTTCATCTCACGATGGCGGGAGTTCGCTCTTTGCAACGCGAGTTGCCCGATGCAGTTCAGGAGTATGAGGCCGCACTTGCCATTTACCGTCAGCTGAAAGATCCCACCAACGAAGCAATCGTGTTGCGGGACATAGCAACAATCCGGGGTCAGCAGGGAAGGGCAGCGGAAGGTCTCGTCCTCGCAACCATGGCCAACGAGTTGAGTCACAAGTCGGGCCTCAAAATCCTGCGGGCATCCACGCTGCGGACTCTGGGACGTCTTCAGATGCAGTCCGGAAATTCGGAAGGCGCCATAACCTCCGTCAAAGCTGCGATTCAGATGGCGGTCAGCGAAAAACTTGCCTCAGCACAGGCATCCGGCCATTTCGAACTTGCCAGTATCCTGATGCTGACCGGGCAGTTGCAAGAAGCGAGGCAAGAGATCGAGCAAAGCCTGAAAGTTCTGGAAGGCCTGCGACAGACGATACGTGAGGAAAGTTTACGCCAGGCGAACCTCTCTACACAGCGAGGCTTCTTCGGTTTGTATATTGCGATTCTTGCGGAACTGGACAAGCTGCATCCGGCAGATGGTTACGCCGCACTGGCGTTTGAGGCCAGTGAACGCTCGAGGGCGCGGGGGCTGGTGGAATTACTGCAGGAGAACAAGATTCAGCTCGATGGCGATGTCCCGGGTGACCTTCTGGCGAATGAGGCAAAGGTAGAAGCCGAACTCAACCGATTGACTGCGGAACAGACCCGGTTGCTCTTAACGCCTGAAACCGCTGAAGCCGCTTCCCGTCTCGGACCCGCTGTTGCAAAACAGCAGGAAGAGCTGGACCGCATGCGAGGTCTGATCAGCGAGAAGAGCCCGGAATACGCCGATATCATACGATTCCGACCTGTTCCAGTCAGCAAACTGCAAGCGGATCTGCTCGATGACAATACGGCCCTGGTGGAGTATTTTTCGTCGCGTTCGCGTACTTATATCTGGGTGGTTACCCGCTCCGGTATCCGGCTGACTTTCTCCGACGGTCTGGATGCGATTCAGGACTCCGTTCAACGCGCTTATGCTTCGATAACAGCCCGGAATGATGGAGCGAGCGACAAATCTGCAGGCGCGCGAGCGCTACGACTTCAACAGGCTTCGGTGACGTGGGCGAAAGAATCTGCAAAGCTATCTGACGCTCTATTGAAACCTTGGGCGGCTGAGCTTGGCAGAGCCAAACGCGTCATCATTGTGCCTGACCTTCCTTTGCATTACGTTCCCTTCGCGGCTCTGCCGGTTCCCTCAGAAAACATTACGATGGCGTCGAAGGTGGAGGTGATTGTGTTGCCATCGGCCTCAGTGGCACAAGCCATACGAGAGGCAAAAAGCCTGCAGACCGCGTCTCCTGAGGATAAGCAGATAGCGATTCTTGCGGATCCGGTTTTCACGTCGGACGATTCCCGGCTGAAGGGATCGCCGGGCAGGGTTCAGGGCAACCTCACGCGCAGCACCGCGAACACGAGAGCGTCGTTTTCTCTCACCAGATTGCCCTTCACCCGACGAGAAGCGATGCTTGCCGGATCCTTCGTCGATCCTTCGAGTCGCTTTGTTGCCCTGGACTTCGAGGCCAGCCGGGAACTTGCCATGAGCGGTCGTCTCCGGGATTACCGCATCCTTCATTTCGCGACGCACAGCGTGCTTGATAATCAGTATCCCGATGCGTCCGGAATTGTTCTATCGCTGGTGGACAAAAACGGGCAGTACGTTGATGGCGTGATCCGCCTCCATGATCTTTACCGCCTGAAGCTGAAAGCGGATCTCGTTGTCCTGAGTGCCTGCCAGACCGCGCTTGGTTCGCGCCTGAACTCGGAAGGTTTTGTGGGCGTAGCCAGGGGCATGCTGTACGCGGGTGCATCGGGCGTGATCGCCAGCCTGTGGAAGGTGGATGACGCGGCGACCATGGAATGGATGCGACTGTTCTATGCGGCGTACCTTGGACGAGGGATGACCGTTTCCGCGGCAGTTCGCTCCGCCCAGACAGAAATGGCGCGTATTCCGCGGTGGAAGTCGCCTTATTACTGGGCTGCGTTCACGTTCATTGGCGACCCCCTGCTGCGCGGTGCGCAGAACCGGGGTCACTGAGGAATATGCCGGCAAAGAGGCAAACAGAATGGGAACTGGACCCGGCGGCATGGGAAAGACTGCTGGAGGCTTTGCATTCTGACCCTGCGCAACGTCCCGATGCTTACGAGCAGCTTCGGCGCAAACTCGTTCGCTTCTTCGATGCCCGCCGTGTAGTGAACCCTGAAGAGTTGTCAGATGAAGTCTTCGATGTACTGTCGCGGAAGCTGGCCGAGGGCAAGCCCGGAGAACGAATCTCCTCGTTCGCGTTTGGAATCGCACGCATGGTGGCTCTCCAGGCCTGGAAGGAGCAGCGGCGAATCGAGGAACTCACAGAAGGCACCGCAGTGAGTGAACCTGCCGACGTCGACGTGGATGATGTCCGAGAGTGTCTGGATCGTTGCTTGCGGAATCTCCCGAATGAGAGTAGAGAACTGGTTCTGGAGTACTATGCCGAAGACCTTTCCGCGAAATTTGGCAGCCGCAGCAACCTGGCCACACGACTGGGTCTGTCTTTGAATGCCCTGCGGATTCGCGCCATGCGCATCAGAGACAAACTGGAAGACTGCGTTCGCAAGTGCGCAGATACCCAATGAAACGTTTTCGTCCGTGCGAACAGTCTGGTATGGGACTCAATGGAAACCGCGGTGATGGAAGATAAGTCAGGCACAACTCGCAACCTTCACGACTACCTGCTCGGTCTGCTACCGGAGGCGGAGCGGGATGCGCTGGAATCTCGCTTGTTCGAGGAAGACGATCTTGTCAATCAGCTGGCTCAGGCTGAGACGGAACTGATCGACGATTACGTTTGTCATCGTTTAAGCGCTGCGGACCGTGCTTCGGTGGAGAAGAACTACTTGACAGGCTCATCCCGGCGGGCGTACCGTCTGGCTTTTGCGGAGGCCTTAAAGTTCGCTCAGCACGAGGTTCGAGTCCCGTCCAGCGCGGTTGTGTCGATCTCCGCAGGCGCTGGTGGCACGCGCTCAGGTTTGTGGGACGCTGTGCGGTCACTATTCGGTGCCGATGGGAACCTGAGGCTCGCAGTTGCAGTGTGTTGTTCCGTCATTCTGATTGCTTCTATCTGGATTTGGCGAGTGTCGGTGTTGGGTACTTCTACCACCACTTCTCCCGTTTCGCAGGAACTTGCAAACCAAACCAGGCCGGTTCCGGCGCCAGTACCCCCTGTCCCTTCCAAAGCTGCTGAGCCAGAACTGCTTGCGAAGGCGATCCCCCGCGATGCGGAGTTTATCCTTCGCCCGGGACTGGACCGGTCGTCACAAGCACCTCAGATTCGTTTGCCCGCCGGTTCGCGGCAGGTCTCGTTTACTTTGTTCGTGGATGCTGCGCTGACGAGGGCACCGGTCGCAACACTGGAGACCCTCGATGGAGCTCTCGTGTTACGGAGGGCTACCGTTCTGCGCTCGGCGCGATCGGTTGTTTTCTCTCTTCCAGCTTCCAGGCTGACGCAGGGCGACTATCTGCTACAGTTAACGGATTCGAATAGCAGTCCGGTTTCCGAGTATGTGTTTACAGTCCGGTAACACGCGGCCTAAATGAACACTACTTCGCGTCATTTTATAACCAGATAAACCCGGGTACGAAATGTTCCAGGGGTTTCCATTCAGTCTTTTATAGCTGGTAATTGTCTGACCATAACTAACGACAGAGTTCCAGGAGAACGTAATTCTATGCGGAAATGTAACGCATATCTTTTTTTACTAGTGCTTACCGGATTGGCCGAGGCGCAGCAGATGCAGCCGATGGGTCCAGTCAAACTGTCCAGCAGAAAGACAGATGTATTTCAAGCGCAGCTTCGCAAAGAGCTGCCAAGTAAGCGCTTCCATCTTTCCAGCATTCCGGAGTTGCGCTTGCCGGAGTTATCGAAAAAAGAACTCGAACCGGAGCCTACAGCAATGGCGGCCCAGGCCGGAGTTCACAGACTCATCGGCAATGAATCTGCGAACTTTTCCCGCTGGTCGAGGGTGGGAACCGATCGTCTGGTCTGGCGCCTCGGTATTGAATCTCCTGGCGCGGAAGGCGTGCGGGTACATTTCTCAAAGTTCGATGTCGGGAAGGGTCGCGTCTGGCTGCACGACGGCTCAGGCCGGGAGAGCGAGATCATGGGGCCCTATACAGGCAAGGGTCTGTATAACGACGGAGAGTTCTGGAGTGACTTCGTCCTTTCTGACAAGGTCGTAATCGAGTATGAGCCGGAAACGGCTCCGGAAACCGCTGTTGCCGAACCGCCGTTTACGATTGCCGAGATCACTCACCTCGTACAGGGCGTCGTTCCCGGCCCAAAAACCGCAGGTCCGGAAGACGCGGCGACAAACGGACCTCAGGCCGGTGATCCGCCCTCGGTTCCGCAGGCCGAAGCAGCATGCCATCTGGATGTGACGTGCTATCCGGACTGGGCGGAAACCGCGAAAGCAGTCGCACATATCGTGTACGAGAAACAGGGCCGCAGCTACGTGTGTTCCGGTACGCTGGTGGCCGACAGAGCGCGCTCCGGCACCCCGTACTTTCTCACAGCCGATCATTGCGTCGACAGCGACACCGTGGCGCGGACGATGCAGGTGTTCTGGTCGTATCAATCTTCCACCTGCAACGGTCCGGGCCGCGACCGGCGCGATTCAACACGCACTCTGGGGGCGCAGTTTCTGGTGAGTGGTGGACTGGACTCAGGCGACTATGCGCTGGTTCGTTTGCTCAGTGTCCCCGACGGGGTAACCTTTGCCGGCTGGGATCCGGAAGAGAAAGCAGTAGGCACGCAATTCGCTGGCATTCATCATCCGGCAGGCGCGTACAAGCGAATCTCTTTTAGTTCGCGGGTCACGACGAGACCTGGTCTGGCAGGCGCCGATCTGACGCGCTTTTACACCGTAAACACAAATGAGGGCCGAACAGAAGGAGGATCCTCCGGATCGGGGTTGTTCACACAGCCTGGCGTACTGGCGGGAACGCTGAGCTATGGACCGAAGACCGACCCTCCCAAGACTGCCTGCGACGTA
The DNA here is from genome assembly GCA_014379815.1 of Bryobacteraceae bacterium. The sequence continues at coordinate 6,668 of JACMLA010000599.1, forward strand.
AGCCCGTCGTACAACGGATATGGTCGGTTTTCTTCGCACTTTGGCTTCATCCGCAGCTACCTTGAAGGCCGTACCGCCACTCCAGGCGCGCCTCCCCCTGCGGATGGCGGCAACCCCGTGGGTACCCAGATCACGTCAGGCCGTCCGGTGGAATTCAGCGTTGGTCCGGTTACCGGAGCGACGCTGTTTTCTGGTGCGAACAGCTTCCGCGTCGAAATCCCGCAAGGGGCAACGCGAATGGAGATCAAGCTCGCTTCGGCGGGCCAGGTTGGATTTATCGTGCGGAAGGATCAGCCACCTGCCGTGGTTGGCGGAAGGGCGCAGGGTGACTACACGTCTCCCGGGAATACTGGTAATGAAAGCCTTGTTGTGAATTCCGGGTCCACGCCTCCGCTGCAGGCGGGCACCTACTACATTGGCGTAGCGCTGTTCACCACCGGCCAGCAGGTGAGTGCCACCCTGAC
>JACMLA010000075.1 GCA_014379815.1 Bryobacteraceae bacterium
CACCAGCATTCCAGCCTGCATCGCTCGTGTATCGTTCGGGCTTGCGGGCACCACAGAAGACGGCGTCAGAGAGGGCGGCGGCAACTCGGCAGCCACAAGCTGAAGCAGTGCCATCCAGAGCACTGGGGGAACATGCATTAACTACTTGGACTCCACCGCGAGCAAGCATGACCACCACCCCGAGATGCGTGTTATTCTCTGGTTACCTTAAATCCTTCAGGCTATGCCCAAGCTTCTGTACACGACACGCAGCGGCATCCGGGTCACGCGCACCGACTCCCGTATTCCTTACGAACAAGGGCTCGAATCGCTGTTGCGCGAACTCGACCAGCACCGGGGATTCTATCTGTCTTCCGGGTATGAGTATCCAGGCAGGTACTCACGCTGGGATATTGCCAGTCTGTGCCCACCTCTGGAGATCCTGGGATTCCAGCGCGAACTGGTTCTGCGTGCTCTGAACGCCCGCGGCTCGGTGCTGCTCCAGCTGATTGAGCCTGTTCTCGCAGACCATCCCCACTGGGAGAACTTCGAGCGTGCAGGGGATGAGCTTCGAGGAACTCTGAAGCCGTTACCTGCGTTCTTTCCGGAGGAGGAGCGGAGCAAACAGCCATCCGTCTTCTCGATTCTTCGTTGCCTGATACAGGAGTTCCAGTCCGATCAGGATTCCCGGCTCTCGCTGGTTGGTGCCCTCGGCTACGATCTTCTATTCCAGTTCGATCCCATTGAACTCAAGCTTCCAAGATCGGGGCAGAAGGACCTTCACCTCTTTCTGTGCGACGACATCTACTACATGGATCGCAAGCGCGAGGTGATCGAGCGATTCGAGTACGAGTTTGCGACAGAAGACCTGACGACAGAGGGCTCAGCTCGCGATGCCGTTACGATTCCGCAACCAGTTGCCAGAGAACGCGGTCCAATTACTTCCGATCACACGCCAGATGACTACATGGCGAATGTGGAAACGGCACGTCAGGGGATGAAGCGGGGCGACTACTACGAAGTCGTGTTGCGGCAGACATTCTCGACTCCCTACAGCAGCAGCCCGTCTGAACTCTTCAACCTCGTGCAGCAAGCCAGTCCGAGTCCTTACCAGTTCTTCCTTCAGCTAGGTGATGAACAACTGGTAGGAGCGTCGCCAGAGATGTTTGTCCGCGTTGAGGGTTCGCGCGTGGAAACGTGCCCGATCGCAGGAACCGCCCGCAGAACCGGGGATCCTCTAAAGGATGCTGTCAACATCAGGAACCTGTTGAATTCTGCCAAAGAAGAGTCCGAACTGACGATGTGTACCGACGTTGACCGGAATGACAAATCCCGTGTCTGCGTGCCAGGGTCCGTGCAGGTCATCGGACGACGATTGATTGAATCCTATGCTGGCCTCTTTCACACTGTCGATCATGTGGAGGGTATGCTGCGGCCCGGTTTCGATTCTCTGGATGCGTTCCTCGCGCATATGTGGGCTGTTACCGTTATTGGCGCACCTAAAAAAGCAGCGGCGCAAACTATAGAGAATCTGGAGAAGTCCGCCCGGGGATGGTACGCCGGCGCCGTAGGCATGCTCTCTATGAACGGAGACATGAATACAGGCATTCTGATTCGCACGGTGCATGTTAAGGACGGAATCGCGGAGTACCCCGTCGGCGCGACTTTGTTATACGACTCGGTTCCCGCAATGGAAGAGCAGGAAACCCGTCTGAAAGCGACCGGCTTCTTCCGCGCTTTACAGCAAAAGACTCCGGCGGGGGTTTCGCCAGAGCCCGGTCAGCAGATTTCAGCAGCCGCGGCCAGGTCCGCTCCCAGACTGCTGCTGATCGACAACGATGATTGCTTCATTCATACCCTGGCGAACTACGCGCGCCAGGCCGGGGCCGAGGTCGTCACGTATCGCGCGGGTTTTCCACTAGCGCTGATCGACCAGCTAAATCCCGATATGATCCTGATTTCTCCCGGACCTGGACGCCCGGAAGACTTTCAAGTTCCGGCGGCGGTTCGATTCGCGGCAGATCGCGGGATTCCGGTTTTCGGCGTTTGCCTGGGTTTGCAAGGCATCGTCGAGGCATTCGGCGGTAAGCTGGGCGTCCTGGACTACCCCATGCACGGCAAGCCATCGAACATAAGCCACGATAATTCGGGTGTGTTTGCAGGGTTGCCACAGGACTTTCAGGTCGGCCGGTATCACTCGCTATTTGCTCTCCCCGAGCAGCTGCCCTCTTGCCTGGAAGTAACAGCCAGATCCGAGGATGGTGTGATCATGGGAATCCGACATCGCCATCTGCCAATCGAAGCGGTGCAGTTCCACCCCGAGTCACTTTTGAGCGTGGAAGATGGTTGCGGGCTGCGATTGTTACAGAATGCCATTCAGCAGGCTATGGCCCGTGGCATGGTCGAGCGTGCAAGTTTTACCAGTTAACCCCGCTGACCCTAGCGTTTTTACTTGCTCTCCTTTGTGTGATCGTCCATACTGAATGTAGGTGTCTGCCTATGACTTTGGATTTCTCGGATCTCACGATGATACTGTTTCTTGTGATCTGCGTATGGCTGGCAGTATCCATTAGTGGCGGCACTGGTGGCGGTCATCGTGTCCGTGTGCCAATAGCGTAGTCTGGAGTAAATGCCGTCAGTTCTTGTGGTTGGCGGAGGGTTGGCTGGCCTTGCAGCAGCGGCAGCCCTGGGTGGTTCTGGATTTCAGGTTCATGTCGCCGAAGCGCGGCCCTACCCCGGCGGTCGTGCAACCTCCTATAACTTCCCTTCAGGCGACGGGTCGGCTGATCTTCTCGACAACTGTCAACACATACTCCTTCGGTGCTGTACCAATCTTCTCGATTTTTACCGGCGTTTAGGTGCCTCAGACTCGGTGGAGTGGCATCGGCGGTTCTATTTCATTGAACCCGGTGGCCGTGTGTCTGACCTGCGCGCCGGCTTCTTCCCCGCCCCAGGTCATTTCTTTGAGTCATTCTTAACGCTGCGGTTCCTGAGTGCGACGGACAAGGTTGCACTGGTTCGGGGTATGCTGGCGGTCCGCAACCAGCACGGTAAGCGTGCCGATCTTGCTGATATTTCCATGGCGCAGTGGCTCCAGGAGCAGAATCAGCCGGAACAGGTAGTGAAACGCTTCTGGCGGCAGGTTCTGGTAAGTGCGATTAATGAAGAGCTGGACCAGATGGCTGCTTCGCATGGATTGCAGGTAATTGCTACCGGGTTCTTGGGCACTTCGGATGGATACCAGATGGGCGTTCCGAAGGTTACGCTCGGCGAACTGTATTCGGCAGACCACTGGCGCCACTTGCCCAACGTGCATTTTGCCTTCCGGCAGAAAGTAGAGAGTGTTAACGGTAGCTGTCGCTTTGAAGATGGGTCATCTAGCACCGCCGACTACTATCTTCTTGCCGTTCCTTTCGAAAGGGCGCAGGCGCTCTCGGAACGCCTGATTGTTCCCACCTTTACTCATTCGCCTATTACGTCGATACATCTATGGTTCGACCAGCCAGTAACAGACTTACCTCACGCCACGTTGCTGGATCGCACGATTCACTGGATGTTTAACAAAGGTGGCGGCCAGCATTTGCAACTGGTGGTAAGCGCCTCCCGGTCTTTGATCCACCTCTCACAGCAGCAGATTGTCGACCTGGTTGTTCAGGAGCTGACCGAGTTCTTCCCTGCAGTTGCCCGGGCAGCACTCGTTAAATCGAGAGTCATCAAAGAGCTGCGCGCGACTTTCTCTGCGGCGCCCGGATCCGAGTCGCAGAGGCCCGGCCAAACCACTTCTGTTAAGAACCTTTTCGTTGCCGGTGACTGGACTAGGACGGGGTGGCCCGCAACCATGGAAGGCGCCGTGCGGAGCGGTTATCTCGCCGCTGAAGCGATCACATCGGCAGCCGGGTCAGCCCGTCAGTTTGTCCTCCCGTAGAACAAACCACGAGGTGGCGATTGGCGGATAATAGTTTTATGTGGTTTCTCCGGCGTATTCCCGCGATTGCACTTTCTCTTGCCCTGCCGATGTTTGCAGACGCGCCGATGACGCGTCTCAAAGTCGAAGTCCAGACTCTTGGTGGAAAACCTGTCGATCGGGCATCCGTCATCGTCGACTTTGTCGAGGGGCGGTCTATCGTGAAGCTCGGCCGCAAAATCATGACCCACTGGGAAGTCCGCACCAGCCAGGAAGGTCTGGCCAAGCTCCCGGCTTTGCCGCAAGGCAAAATGCGAGTGCAAGTGATCGCGAAGGGTTATCAGACGTTCGGGCAGATTTATGAGGTAGCTGAGGAAGACAGGACCATAACGGTCAAGCTCAACCCTCCTCAGGCTCAGCACTCGGAGCATCAGTAGTATCCGTATGGCCGTTTTGTACGACATTCTGGTGATCGGTGGCGGACACGCTGGTTGTGAGGCTGCCCGGGCGTGCGCCCGGAAAGGTCTTCGTACTGCGATGATCACCATGAATACCGACCTCATTGCTCAGATGTCGTGCAACCCAGCTGTGGGCGGGATCGCAAAGGGGCATATCGTTCGGGAAATTGACGCACTCGGCGGAATCATGGGTATCGTTGCCGACCGATCCGGCATCCAGTTCCGTCTGCTAAACACCAGTCGCGGACCGGCAGTTTGGTCGCCCCGTGCCCAGTGCGATAAACGCTTATACCGGGTCCACATGCGTGAAGAGCTCGAGCGTGAGCCTTTGCTACAGCTTCTTCAGGCGGAGGTCGCGGCGCTCGAGCTGGTTAGCGATCCGGGGTCTGGCACACGGAGGGTACGTGGCGTCGTTCTTCGGGACGGTCGGACACTTGAGTCCAAAGCTGTCGTGGTGACTACCGGCACCTTCCTAAATGGCTTGGCACATGTTGGCCAAACTACCTATAGTTGCGGCCGGAACGGCGAAGCTCCTTCCAAGTTGCTCGGCGATCAGCTTCGCGATTTGGGCCTGCAGTGGACGCGACTGAAGACAGGAACTCCTCCCCGGTTAGATGGCCGGACGATCGATTGGAGCCAGTTTGAAAAACAGCCGGGTGATGCGAATCCTACCCCGTTTTCGTTTCTTACGGGTAAGATCTCGACGGAACAAATTTGCTGTTTCCTTGGGTACACAACCGATCGAACAAAGGAAGTGATCGGGTCGGCTATTGCTCGATCTCCTCTGTATAGCGGCCAGATCGAGGGAGTCGGTCCCCGGTATTGCCCATCGATAGAGGACAAGTTTGTTAAGTTCCCCGACAAGCAGCGCCACCAGATCTACCTAGAGCCGGAAGGGCTCGACACGCACGAAGTGTACGTGAACGGGATGTCGACCAGCATGCCTGTGGATGTGCAGGCAGCGATGCTGGGGTCGATTCCCGGGCTGGAAGCTGCCGAGATGATCCGCCCGGGCTATGCAATTGAGTACGACGCGATCGACCCCAGGGAGTTATTGCACACGCTGGAAGTGAAGTCAGTGTCAGGTCTGTTCCTGGCAGGGCAGATTAACGGAACCTCGGGGTACGAAGAGGCTGCGTGTCAGGGTTTGATTGCCGGCTTGAACGCCGCGAGCTCTGTGACAGGCAGGGATCCGGTCAGAGTTTCGCGGACGGAAGGTTATGTCGGGATACTGGTGGACGACCTCGTCAGCAAGGGCGCCGAGGAGCCATACCGGATGTTTACATCACGGGCGGAGGCACGACTTCACCTAAGAATTGATAATGCTGACGAGCGCTTGACCCCAATCGGTCGGGCTGCCGGCCTGGTGTGTCAACAGCGCTGGGATCTCTTCCAGACCAAGCAGGAACAGAAGGCGGTGCTTTCGGCTGCTCTCGCTTCAGTTCGAATTACGCCTGCGACGTTTCCAGACTTGGGGCTGGATGCCGGAGATCGCCCGACTGTCGGCACATGGCTGAAGAGGCCCGAATCGGATCCAACCTGTCTTGCGGCCTGGTTTCAAAGTGTCCTGGGTCGGGAGCCGGCTCCCGGAGTCGTCGATACAGTTTGCATCGAGGCGCGGTACTCGGGGTATATCGAACAGCAGGACCGGCAGATTGCGCGTATTCGGGATTCCGAAAGTCGCCGGATCCCTGCAGCGTTCGCTTTCGCCGGCATTCCGGGTTTGTCACGGGAGGTTCAGGATAAGCTCCAGCGCGTACAACCGGAAACGCTCGCTCATGCTGGGCGGATACCCGGTGTCACCCCCGCTGCAGTGGCCGTGCTCGAGGTTTACCTGCGGCTTGGGCGTCGGGAGCCGGTACCGAACGAACCCATTTTGTCGTAATTTGTTTCACGTGGAACCTAGCCTCAGAAGTTCCACGTGAAACAGCCACCCCTTGCGCCAACTTGCTGTTGATACAATCAGGCTACGTTAATGGCAAGAATCATTGCGATCGCCAACCAGAAAGGCGGCGTCGGCAAGACTACCACCGCGATCAATCTCTCAGCATCTTTGGCGGCAAATGATTTACGGGTGCTGCTTGTAGATCTAGATCCCCAAGGCAATGCCACAACCGGCGTCGGTATCTCGAAGAAACCGGATCAAGTCACAACGTATCAGGTGCTGGTGGGCGACACTACCGTGGCCGAGATTGCGGTACCAACCAGTTTTGATGGCTTAACATTGGCCCCGGCTAATCAAAATCTCGTTGCCGCCAACATCGACCTTGTAGACCTGCCAAACCGGGAAAGCCGTCTACGCCACAAACTGGAAGACATTCGCAATGACTATGACTACATCGTCATCGATTGCCCTCCTGCGCTCGATCTACTCACGATCAACGCGCTCGTTGCATCTGACGGAATCATTGTCCCGATCCAGTGTGAGTTCTTTGCGCTTGAAGGAGTGTCTCAACTCCTCGATACGGTAGACCGCTTGCGGGATTCGTTCCAGCACAACCTGAAAATCGAGGGTGTTTTGCTTACGATGTATGACGATAGGACAAATCTAACCAAACTGGTAGCCAACGACTTAAAAGAGTTCTTTGGCGACGAGGTATTCGACACCGTAATACCGCGCAGCATACGACTGGCCGAAGCGCCTAGTCACGGTCAGTCCATCCTCGCCTACGACCTGCGTTCCAAAGCGGCCGAAAGCTACATTCGCCTGGCAAAAGAACTTATGGCGAGGCATCAGCGCACAGCCGTACAAGAGGTCGGGCACTAGCAATGTCGAAAGACTCAGAACGAAAGGCATTAGGGAAAGGATTGTCCGCTCTTTTGCCGCCCAGATGGCAAGCGGTTCCTAAACCCGAGCTGCCTCCGATCGAATCTGGCTCGATCTATAAGGTTCCAATTGACCAGATCCAGCCAAATCCCGTTCAGCCTCGTACCATTTTTGAACCTGAGCGACTGAATGGACTTGCGGCCTCTATCCGGGCCAACGGCATCATCCAGCCTCTTGTAGTCCAAAAAGTACCAAACGGCTTTCAGCTGGTCGCTGGGGAACGGCGGTGGAGAGCAGCCCGACTCGCCGGCCTCACCGAAGTTCCTGTTGTGGTTCAGGAATTCGCTTCCGAACGACTTCTGGAAATCGCGCTCATTGAAAACATCCAGCGAGAGGATCTAAACCCGATAGAGGTCGCCCACGCACTGGATCGCTTGTCCCGCGATTATAAACTGACCCATGAGGAGATCGCGAGCAGGACAGGCAAAGACCGCACAACCGTAACGAACCTGATTCGGTTGTTGAAACTGCCTGACGCTATTCAACTGCTGGTTGCGGAACACCGTCTCAGCATGGGACACGCGCGAGCCCTGCTTAGCCTGACCAAACCGGAACAACAGATCGAACTAGCAGAAAGAGCGGCGGCTCAGGGTTTGTCCGTGCGTCAGGTCGAGCGACTCGTTCATACCCTTACCCAGGAGCGATCCGGTCCCGATAGTGTCACTTCAGCGAATAGCGGGAAACCGGCCACCGATCCGAACATTGAAGCAGCGCAGCGCGAGATGGAAAGCACCCTCGGAACTCGCGTTAGAGTTGTTGCCCAGTCAGCTGACAGGGGAAAAATCGAAATCGAGTACTATTCGATCGAGGAACTCGACCGCATCTACAACCTGATTTGCTCGGCTCGTTAGGAAGGTTGGTGCCGGCGGCTGGAGTTGAACCAGCTGCCTACGGATTATGAGACCGTCGCTCTAACCACCTGAGCTACGCCGGCGTCCAGCTACCACGATAGCCCGAACTTTTCGCTGCTGTCAAACCGTAGTGACTCGCCTAGATTTGTGGAATTCCCAAGCTGTTTCAACGATCTGGCGCACATTGGTGTATCGCGGGCGCCACCCAAGTATCGTCTGGAGGCGATCGGAATTTGCCACCAGAGAAGGAGGATCTCCGTCCCTTCGCGGCCCAGCGACATAAGGGACTTTTTCTCCCGTCACCTCCTCCACCGCTCTTACCACTTCTAAAACAGATTGACCCACACCGGTTCCGGCGTTGAACCGATTGGAAGGTCCACCCTTCAGCAGCGACTCCACAGACGCGATGTGGGCTTCGGCAAGATCGCTGACATGGACATAGTCCCTGACGCACGTACCATCCGGAGTCGGGTAATCCGTTCCGAAAATTGTTATTGGTTTTCCTGTGTCAATGGCACGGAACAGGAGAGGAATCAAGTGAGTTTCCGGGTCATGCTCCTCGCCAAGTCCTGAACCGGGTTCCGCACCGCAAGCATTAAAGTAACGCAGTGCGATACTCCGAACTCCCTTGAACTGGTCAAGCCAGTGCAGGATCTTCTCGACGTTTACCTTGGACTCACCATATGGACTAAGAGGCGCAAACGGTAGATCCTCGCTAATGGGCACCTTTTCCGGTGTGCCGTATACCGCAGCCGTAGACGAGAAAACAATGCGCGTAACCCCGTTCTGGCTCATGGCCGTAAATAGCGAAATAGACCCGCTCACATTATTGGTGAAGTACAGCTCAGGCTCGCGCGTTGACTCGCCGACCGCGATATATGCCGCGAAATGAATCACCGCGTCTACCTTCGAAGCCTCGAAGATGCGGCTCAACCCGGTTGTGTCCAGCAGATTGATACTGTGGAACTCTACGTCAGCGACGTTGTGCCGATGGCCCCGGGATAGATCGTCTACAACGACCAGGCCGTATCCACGCTGCTTCAAAAGGTGCACCGTATGCGAGCCGATGTATCCCGCGCCACCTGTTACCAGAATTTTAGCCATGTTTTCTCTTTAAGACGTCATTGGTCTGACAATTACTCCGGATTACGCTGATATACGATGGAGGTCCGCGTTTCACCGACTACTTTATAGTGACGCAGCCACATTTCGAGGTCGCCGTAAGAAGAAATGGCTAAAGCCGGATTCAATAGCCCAAGGCCATCCACGATGAAATCGGGTTTCGAGTTGATTAGCTCACGTCGGTTCCCGCTGGCGATTTCCGGGTAAGTGACCTTCGATGTGATCAGGTGGCGATCGGCGAGCACTCCTGTAAGGGGCTGTGAATCGAGGAAGCGTGTTGCTGCGGGCAGACCGGAGAACACGAATACCTCGGGACGGTAACCCCAGACAAGAAGGGACGGTTTTGGCTTCGTTCTGTACTTCAGCATCAGCTGTGAGGCTGCACTGCTGTCGCTCATGAGTACAGTATCGGACCAGTTTTTCTGACTAAAGTATCGGGGTGCAAACCGGACTAGCGGAATGAAGAGCAGAAGAACAACTCCGACGCAAAATCGTGCCGGCAGCAAGGTCAATCCCCGGGCAGCCAGAACAGCCAGTGGTGGCAGAAGGAAGAAGTAGTATCTGGGGAAAAATCGCAAGCCGGCCACCACCGAGGCAAAGCAAATGACGACGACCAACCCGAGACGGGCGGCTTCTCCCCGCCGGAGACACCAGGCCGCGGCAGTCACCAGAGTCATGTGGAATCCAGCCCAGCTTGCTGTACGACGTACTCCCTCGACGAGCGGATTCTGCAGGAAAGTGTCCCCAGAGTAGCGCGCTCCCCAGATCCAGACCTCCTGCCAGTATGGTCCGACAGGTACCACGGCTACGTGCGCAGCAGTGACAGCAGAGAAGCCAGCAAGCGTCACTTGCCATTGCCGCCACGTCCACAACAAGACGGCCGGGAGTGCGAGGAGTCCTTTCGAATTACAGAGTACAGCGGCGCCGACAAGGGCTCCGGCGAGTAGCGGACGTTTCTGAACTGCAAAGAGCAAAGCGAGGGTGAAAGGTACCAGTACCAGCTGGTCGGGCGTGATTGCCATGACAGATGCCGGTATCCAGAACGTCAGACTGAAGCAAATTAGAGAAGCCGCAATCCAGCCTTCCTCGTCGCCCCAGAACTGCCGCGCGAGGAGGCCAACACAACAGGCCGTCGCAATCACGAAGGCAGTATCCAGCAACCGCAGAGACCAACCCGCGTGAGCCCCATTGAGCATGTAGAACCACGCATATACTGGCGGCTTATCAAACCAGATATCCGAATAGAGATTTCTACCCCGAAGAACCTCCGCTGCGGCAGCGAGGCCATAGGCCTCTTCCACCCAGACCAGCTGGTGATGCGAAAGCCGGGAAAGGAGCACGATAACAGAAGAAATAGCAAACAGCGTTTTCAGCCCAATGTGGCTGGGATACACTGCCGGAGTATACCGCTTCGGGTGGGGCAGGATGGTGAAGGAGGATGGAGCGGGAGACCGGATTCGAACCGGCGACATCAACCTTGGCAAGGTTGCACTCTACCAGCTGAGTTACTCCCGCTCAGTGGTCACATTTACCAGTATTCCTTACGACTCGGGTGAAGTCAATTCATGCAATCGTAATGCCTAAATCACACAATCGCATCTGTGTTTTATGGACACGGTTGTTGTCTGCAAGTTGTTGCAATTATGTCACTAATAAATTGCTGTGACATTTGGGGTTGGGCTGCTAGTCGTGTGCTAGACTGATCTTCCGTTAAGCTTTTCGCAGATTGAAGACTGGTCTGAAAGCCAGTCGCCCCACCTGCAGAACCGTTCCCCCAGGAACTCGGGTGCCCTAGAAGCGACAGGTTATCCACACCTTGTGGAAAACCTGTGGGAAATTTGCGCTTGCTGCCTCCACACTGCCATGAACGCCTGGGACCAGATCAAACACCACCTCCAGAACACGCTTTCCAGAGACGCCTTCGGCAACTGGGTCCATCGTACGGATCTGGTTACTGAGAAAGGAGATGTGCTTCAGGTGTCGGTACCCGATGCTGCTACCAAAGAGCTGATGGAGATGGACTATTGCCATGCGGTACGCGCGGCAATCCGGACGCTGGATTTGCCCTACAGTCACGTCGAGTACAGACTTCCCGTCGGGGCCGCTGCTGTGCCGCAAGCCAGAAACAATGGATTTGCCTACACGGACAGCTCCCCCGCCTACAGCGACTCGTTTGCGGGCACAGCGGTGCAGTTGAACAACCGTCTGACCTTCGAGTCTTTCGTTGTTGGTCCTTGCAACCAGTTCGCCCACGCGGCGGCGCAGGCTGTGGCGAAGATTCCCTCCCGCTCTTACAACCCTCTTTTCATCTACGGCGGAGTCGGGATGGGGAAGACTCACCTCATGCACGCGATTGGCCGGTCCCTGATCGACAATCACCACGGAATGCGGATCGTGTACACCACCAGTGAGAGATTCATCAACTTGATGATTCAAAGCATCAAAACCGATACAATGTCGCGGTTTCACCAGCACTTCCGGTCTGCGGATGTGCTGCTGGTCGATGACATTCAGTTCCTGGCCGGAAAAGAACGTACACAGGACGAGTTTTTCTACACCTTCAACGAACTTTACGATCACCAGAAACAGATTGTGATTTCCAGCGACTCACCTCCGAAGCAGATTGCCAATCTGGTGGAGCGGCTCCGGTCGCGCTTCGAATGGGGTCTGATGGTCGACGTTCAGCCTCCGGATCTTGAAACCAAAATGGCAATCCTGGACAAGAAAGCGGAACAGGAAGGGATTGAGCTGCCGGAAGAGGTCCGGGTCTTCATTGCACGGCATACCAAGTCCAATTTGCGTGAGCTGGAAGGGGCTCTGGTTAAGCTGATTGCCTATTCCTCGATGTCGGGCTCGCCCATCACGATGAACATGGCCGAGACCACACTCCGGTACATGACAGTGGGTACCGACCGCAAGGTAACCATTGACGCGATTATCCGTGCGGTGGCAGACAAGATGGGACTGCAGCCCTCCCAGCTGAAGCAGAAGACGAACGCATGGAACATCTCCTACCCGAGGCAAATCGCGATGTACATTGCAAAAGAACTGACGCGAGCCTCGTTGCCGGAAATCGGGAAGGCGTTTGGCGGGAAACACCACACGACTGTTCTTCACTCGATAGAGAAGATCGAAGACAAACGGCACACCGACCCTGATTTGCAGAAGATCATCAACAGCATAGTTGACTCACTGCAGTGAAGTTAGGGAGTAATCCACAACGCCATTCCAGACGGAGGGAGCCGCGTTGTGGATTACTCCCCGGGGCTCTGCGTTACCCCTGCGGGGCAGGCCGGTTTCCACATGCCGCTGTAGCGCAAAGCTCTTAATTTTTGTATAATTTAGAGAGATATCAACATATCCACAGTTCCTATTCATCCTGTTAGAGAGATATGTATCTCAAACCTGTATCCGGATGAATAGAAGCCGGAGAGGGCCGAGACGGATCCAGGGAGCCTGGCATGGAATTCACCGTAAGCAAGTCTGAGCTGGTTAGAGAGCTGGGCCTTTCTCAGGGCGTGGTTGAAAAGAAAACCACCATACCGATTCTGTCGAACGTGCTGATTGAGGCCGAAGGCGACAGGATTTTGCTGACTGCCACCGATCTGGAACTGGGGATCCGGTGCAGTTGTTCCGCACGTGTTTCGAAAGCGGGATCGGGGACGATTCCTGCACGCAGACTGCTCGATTACGTTCGTTTGCTACCGGATGCCGAGATTCAGGTTAAGGTCGGCGACAACCAGTGGGCGAGTCTGGTTTGCGGTCGTTCGCGGACGCGCATCGCGGGAATGTCGCGCGACAGCTTCCCCGAACTTCCCGAAATGCCTGAGTTTCTGGCCGAGATACCTGTCTCGTTGCTGGCCGGCATGATCCAGAAGACGATTTTTGCGATCTCTGCGGAGGAGTCCCGCTTTACGCTGAATGGGGCGCAGCTGCTGGTGAGGCCGGAAGGTCTGGTAATGGTGGCGACCGACGGACACCGGCTGGCACTGGTGGAACAGAAGATCGATTTGTCGGTGGATGGAAGCACCTACAAGGCCTTGCTGCCACGGAAGGCAATGCAGGAGATTCTGAAGCTCGCCGGTGAGTCTGAAAGCGACGCAAAGCTTCGGTTCGCGGGCGATGACAACCACCTGTTTTTCGAGCTTGGCGAGCGTTTGTTGCTGAGCCGCAAGCTGACCGGCAACTTTCCCGACTACGAGCGCGTTCTACCCAAGGAACAGCCTCACAGCGTGACGCTGGGACGCGCCGAATTTCGTTCCGCAATCGAACGTGTGGCCCAGTTCGCAGATGAACGCTCCCGCGCGGTCAGGGTCCAGCTGTTGCCGGGTGAGATCAAAATCATGGCCAATCTCTCCGAGACCGGCGAGAGCGAAGAGAGCATCCCGGTGGAATACACCGGTCCGGAAGTGGAGATTGGCTTTAACGCGCAGTACCTTCTCGAGTTCCTGAGAGCGGTAACGGTTGACGCTGTTCAATTTCGTTTCCGTGATGCGCAGAGCGCCGGCGAGATGCGTCCGGTTGCCGCTGAGGACAGCGTCGAAACCTATCGTTATGTGATTATGCCGATGCGTATCTGAGCATGTCGGCGGAGAAACAAGGCATTTTATGGCAGCAAGAGAAGTGGCAACAATAGAAGCTTACGATTCCAGCAGTATCAAAGTACTTGAGGGTCTGGAGGCAGTACGTCTCCGGCCCGCGATGTATATCGGTTCCACCGGTGAGGCCGGATTGCACCATCTGGTGTATGAGGTGGTTGACAACTCGGTCGACGAAGCCCTCGCCGGGCACGCAACGCAGGTCAGCGTCACGATTCACATTGACAACTCAGTAACGGTAGAGGACGACGGGCGGGGTATTCCCGTTGGGATCAAGGAAGAGTTTGGAATCTCTGCTGCCGAAATTGTGATGACGAAACTGCATGCGGGCGGCAAGTTCGACTCCAACAGCTACAAGGTCTCCGGAGGGCTGCACGGTGTGGGAGTCAGCTGCGTCAATGCGCTTTCAGAACATCTTCGCCTCGAAATCTGGCGCGAGAAAGCCGCGTGGGAGCAGGAGTACGAGAAAGGCCAGCCGAAGTATGCTTTACGCCAGGTAGGTAAGGCCAGTACGAAGCGAGGGACCCGGATCACCTTCCGGCCTGACGGCACCATCATGGATGCCACGGTGTTTAATTTCGACACTCTGGCCCAGCGTCTTCGCGAGCTTGCTTTCCTGAATAAGGGCCTGAAGATCAATCTCAGCGATGAGCGCGAAGATCCGATCAAGGGACACGAGTTCCATTACAGCGGCGGTATTGCCGAGTTTATCCGGCACCTGAATCGCGGCAAGAGCGTACTGCACGACAAGCCGATTCATTTTGAAGCAGACCGGGCTATGCCAAACGGCGGAATCCTTTCGATGGAAGTCGCGCTGCAGTACAACGACTCCTATTCGGAAACGATCTTCAGTTTCGCCAACAACATCAACACGGTTGACGGCGGAGCGCACATGAGCGGTTTCCGCAGTGCGCTTACAGGCACCATCAACCGGGCGGGGCAGAGCGCCGGGCTTTTCAAAGACGTAAAAGAAAACCTCTCGGGAGACGATGTCCGGGAAGGTCTCACAGCGGTCATCAGCGTCAAGCTGCCTCAGCCGCAGTTTGAAGGGCAGACCAAAGGCAAGCTGAATAGCGATATTGGCGGCTTCGTCACGACGTTCGTCAACGACAAACTCACAGAGCATTTCGATAAGAACCCAGCTGTGATGAAGAAGATCGTCGGTAAGGCGATCGAAGCCGCCAGGGCCCGTGAGGCAGCTCGCAAAGCGCGCGACCTGACCCGGCGAAAAGGCGCACTGGATTCCGGTGGATTGCCTGGGAAACTGGCGGACTGTCAGGAGAAAGATCCGGAACGCTGCGAGATCTACCTGGTCGAGGGCGAGTCGGCAGGCGGAACCGCGAAAGGTGGGCGGGACAGACGTTATCAGGCCATTCTGCCCCTGCGAGGAAAGATTCTCAACGTAGAGAAAGCCCGCTATGACAAGATGCTGGGGCACGAAGAAATCCGGGCGATGATCACGGCTATTGGAACGGGTATCGGCAAAGATGACTTCAACGTAGCCAAACTCCGCTACTTCAAAATCATCATCATGACGGACGCAGACGTCGACGGATCGCATATTCGTACGCTTCTGCTGACCTTCTTCTTCCGGCACATGCAGGAGCTGATTACCCGTGGGCACGTGTATGTCGCCCAGCCGCCGCTTTACCGAATTAAGAAGGGTAAATCAGAGAAATACATCAAGAACGATCGCGAATTTACGGTCGAAGTGCTCCGCCGTGCGATTGAAAACATCTCCGTAGACTATGGTGCGGGTGAAGGCCAGAGGCTGGAGAAAGGAGAGCTCCGCAACTTCCTCCTGAAGCTCGATGATCTGCAGACAGCTTCGCGCCAGGCGGAGCGCCGGTTGCGGGATGGGCGAGTGGTTGAAGTGCTAACGAATGCCATCTACGCGGTCGATACCAAGGCTGACTTTGCGGATCAGGCCAACCTCGTTCCTGTGTTTGACGCTCTGCAGAAACTGAATTTGGCTCCGGAGATGCGGGTCGATGAAGAGCATTCCGCATGGCAGGTGGTTTATCGCGACGCCACACAGGCGGAACGCATGATCAGCATCGATCTGGCAACCCAGCCGGATTACCGCAGACTACGGTCTCTGGCGAAAGATGTCGCCAAGTACAACCTGCCCCCGTTTACGGTGACCAACGACGGTAGCCGCGAAACGCTGAATCACTGGCGGGACTTGCTCGCTCACGTGCGTTCGGAAGGTATGCGCGACGCTGCTGTTACCCGCTACAAGGGACTGGGCGAGATGAATGCGGAACAGCTCTGGGATACCACGATGAACCCGGAGAAGCGCACGCTGCTGCAGGTTCGCCTCGAAGATCTTGTAGAGTCCGACCTCATCTTCTCCACCCTGATGGGAGAGAACGTGGAAAGCCGCCGCAAGTTTATTGAGGACAACGCGCTGGATGTCCGTAATCTGGATATCTGAGCCATACACCCACTAAAGCCGTTCTGGCTGTTCACGACGACCTTTCAAAGAAGCTCCGCTGCTTCGCTGCTTGCGGAAGCTACTGGAAATGGCTCGGACTGCCGCGACTATAGCGTCCGGACGGTCAGCGGGAACATCGTGGCCACTGTCAGGAAGTACCACCCACTTTCCGCGGCTCGACAGCGAGACAAGACGAGGTTGAAGGTCGTTCACCCAAACGCGCTGATATTCCTCAAGTTCCCGCTGGTCCATGCTTCCGCTCAGTATGGAATCCGAGTTCCGTCCGCCTGTGAGGACGATTAGTGGCTTTACGCCAAGATCTCCTGCGGCCCGTGCTTTCTCAGCGCTGACTTGAATGGTCTCGAGTTCGCTTGCCCTCGCCTCGAAGTATTTCCTCTGAAGGAGCAGGTAAGGCACTTGCGACCCGCGCAGCGACAACACAAGGCCTTTGATTCCGAAATCCACGTCGACGGGTGCCCATCGGGCCTGACTGCGATACCGCTCGACCATGGCGGCTCCTAATGCGTTCCAGCCAGACGGGAGTAGTCTGTACTGGTCTTCCTGGGTCGCGTCCACAAGCAACATCGCTACGACTTCCGAAGGGTAGCGGCCATGAAAAACACGCACGTGGAACCCTCCTGCCGAATGGCCAACGAGAATTTAAGGGGGCCTTTCGCCGGCCTGCTGCAGCACCATGTGCAGTTCTTCCGCGATTCTATGGCTTGTGCGGGGAAACGGGCCTGCATGGCTATTGCCGTACCCAGCCCGGTCATAGCTACAGACCCGCGAAAACGATGAAATCACGGGCTGCACGCGTCTCCATTGCGCTAGGATGTCGCCCAATCCAGATTCGAGGATGACCGTTGGGCTGCCTTCGCCGGTGCAGTACACCTGAAGCCGAGCGCAGCCGGCGTCGACCAGTCGCCCTGGTTCTGGAGACCGCCTCGCATCGAGGTTCCACGCAATCACCTGGTACGAACGGCCAATAAGGGCCAATAGGATTGCGACCGTGCCCGACAAAAGAACGGCCCTATAGAGTCCGAATCGCCAGCCTGCTGCGGGCACACATGGAGTTTACCTTCTCCGAAAATTTTTTCCCTTTGCGCAACACGCGCAAGACGAGGATGACAGCCGTGTCGAGGAAGAGCAGCGGCTTTGGCAGCGCAATAACCAGCGGTGCGAGACGGTTGGACAAAATGACCGGCGGTTAAACAAGGCTAATCGAGGTACACGCGCTTTACGCGTGAGCTGATACCGCACAGGACGTTATAGGAGATAGTTCCCGCGACACGGGCTAACTCCTGTGCGTCCAGACTGGCTTCGCCTTCCCGCCCGATTAGCGTTACTGAGTCGCCGGTGCGGATTCCGGGGCAGTGCGTTACGTCGATCGTTGTCACGTCCATCGAGACTGCGCCCAGAATGCTGGCGTACTTTCCGCAGGCGATTACTCTTCCGCGATTGGATAGCCGGTGCGGGACACCATCGGCATAGCCCGCGGCCAGCACTGCGATGCGCATCGCTTCCTGTGCCTTGAAAATGCCTCCATAGCCGACTTGCGATCCGGCCGGGATCTCCTTTACGGTAATCACGGCGGCTTTCCAGGTCAACGCGGGCTTGACCTGGTTCAGCAGGCTGCCAGGTGCGGCCCCGCGCCCCTGCGAAACGTATCCGTAGATGGCGTGCCCTGGTCTGACGAGATTGCCCCATGCGGGTCTGCGCCGGTAGGCAATCGCCCCGGTGCTGGACATATGGATCAGCGAGGGCTGTAACCCAAGGTGAGCCAGTTGCTCCAGCAAAGTCAGGAAGTAACGGGTCTGTGCTTCCGTCTGCTCCCTGGTGAAGTCTGCGACAGAAGCGAAGTGCGTCATCAGCCCTTCCAGCTCCACGTGCTGGGCGTTGCGGATCGTGTCTCCAATTTCAGCGGCTCCGGCCTGCGTTCCGAGGCGTCGCATGCCGGAATCCACCTTCAGATGAAACGGAACGCGTTCACCCCGGCTTCTGGCTAAGCGGTCCAGCTCCGCTACATCCTCGAGGGCGTGCAGTACGGGTGTAAGACCGTGCTCCAGCATGGCAACCCGACCGACGGGCAGGAAGTCGGCCATGACGAGTATCCGGGCCTCGATGCCAGACTGACGCAGGGTAACGCCTTCCTCGACGTTGCTGACTGCCAGCCATCGGGCACCTTCCCTGACAAGAACACGGGAGACTTCGACTGCGCCGTGCCGGTACGCGTCCGCTTTGACCACAGGCATGACGGTGACCTCCGGGCCTACGGTCTTCTGAATGCATTGAAAGTTGGCAGCAATCTGAGAGCGGGAGATCTCCACCCACGAACGGTAAGGCGAAGTCGCCATGCCCATATTATCGGCGCGCCAACCCGGTCAGCAGCGTTTCATAGGCATCCGTCACCGCGTCCCAGCTGTATCGCTCACGGACGCGCTGCTTTGCCGCAAGACGGTAGGTGGATTGCTGCTCCGGGGAGAGCGCCAGAGTGGTCTGCAACTGCTCTGTCAGGTTGCCTTGTGTGAATGGCAGTGCCACACCCCCCGCTACCTCCGTGTTCTCAGGAGTGTCGAGGTAGAGCGTAAGAGCTCCACGACTCATGGATTCAATCAGGGCGGG
>JACMLA010000076.1 GCA_014379815.1 Bryobacteraceae bacterium
GCCGGCAGAAGCCATGCCGACAGAAACAAGGCCCGAAGAACTCAAGCCTGCAGAAGCACCGGTGCTTCTGCAGGCTTGAGTTCTTCGGGCCTTGTTTCTGTCGGCATGGCTTCTGCCGGCCTGGCTTCTGAAGAACGTGACTTGGTCACAGACTGCGATTTGGATTCCCCACCAGCCTGCGCAGTTTGTTGACTGAATCGCTCCGCTTCTTTACCAGTTTGCGCTTTTTGCCACCATGCATACAGACCTGAACCCCCTGCCAGAACCATCACCAGGAGAGCTATGGCAACCGAGGTTGGGGGTGTCCAGCGCGAGGATGCACCCGTGCTGGCGTTTGCATACGCTTCGTTGAAAGCTGGTACCGGGTCCACTTCTTCGGTTGGTACCGCGGACGCGACAATCCGGTCCGTCGTGGCCCTGTCCAGTTCCAGGGTGCTGGCATACTGGCGAAGGAACGCTTTATAAAAAAAGTCGCCGGGTAATTGAGAGGTGTCGTCCCTCTCAATTGCGTCGAGATATCGGGAACTGATGCGGGTTTCAGAAGCAATATCCGCAAGGCTCTTGTTGCGTTTCAGACGCTCGCTTTGGAGCAGTTGGCCAGCAGACTGCATAACATACCAGGAAACGCCCGGATTCCTCCGTATAATACTACAGTTGACTTTAACAAAGAATGACAAGAATGATTCGGACCAGGCGCAGTTGCCCCGAATTAGTGTCATTGTCGTGAACTGGAACAGACGCAGGCTACTTGCTTCCTGTCTGCAGTCGCTGGTTATGCAACAAGGTGTTGCATTCGAAATTATCGTGGTGGATAACGGCTCCTCGGATGGTTCGGCGGAGGAAGTTATCCGGATCCGCGAAACAGCTGCAATGCCGGTGTTACTGATTCAAAATGCTGATAATCGCGGGTTTTGTGCTGCGAATAATCAGGGCATTAAGGAAGCTCGCGGGGAGCTTATTGCTTTATTGAACAATGACGCAGAAGCTTCTCCTGGCTGGCTCGCCGAACTTGGGGCTGCGCTGGACCGTCACCCGGAAGCGGGGATGGCGGCTTCCAAGATTGTTGTGTGGGACGACCCTTCGCGCATCGACAAATGCGGTCACCTGATCTGGCCGGACGGCCAGAATCGGGGGAGGGGGACTGGACAAATCGATCGTGGTCAGTTTGATCGAGAAGAAGAAGTGCTCTGGCCAGATGGCTGCGCGGCAATGTATCGCAGCAAGATGCTGGCGCAGATAGGCGGATTCGACGAGGACTTGTTTGCTTACGGCGATGATGCGGAACTTGGCTTCCGCGCCCGGGCCGCAGGCTGGTCATGCGTGTACACGCACCATGCCGTTGTCCGGCATCACAGGAGCGCGACACTGGGTCTATTGTCCAGCCGTCGTTTGGAACTGATTGAACGTAACCGCGTCCTGCTCGCGGTGCGGCACTTCCCGCTGTCTCTTCTGTTGAAGAATCCCTACTGGTTCGGGCTTCGATTGTTTGCAGGACTCATGGCCGCTCTACGTGGGCGTGGCGAGGCTGGCAAGTATCGGGGCCTGGCTGAGAAAGTCCGGCTCGCGCTGGCTATGCTGAGTGGTTTTGTCCAAGGCGTCCTTATGATCCCGGCAACGTGGACCAAGCGGCGTGCGTTTATGTCGCTCCGGAAACTCAGCGACCGGGAAATCACCGCCCTGCTGTTTCGTTTCCGTATCAGCCTTCGCGAGCTAAGTGAGAGGGCGGCCTGAGCAGCGGGCCACAAGAACTGTGTTCTCTGTGCGGACAGCCCGGGTATCAGGTCGCCCTGCAAGCAACCGACCGGCTCTATCGCACCACTGAGAAAAAATTCTCGCTGGTCTCTTGCACCAAGTGCTCGTTGCTTCGACTCCATCCCCTGCCTCCCCCGGAGGAGTTGCGGAAGTATTATCCCGACACTTATTGGTTCGCGCCAGGGCAGTCTGTCGCGGCGCGCCTGGAGGAAGCCTACCGGAGTCTGGTCCTGCGGGATCACGTGAACTTTGTCGAAAGCGCTCTGACCCGGGCCGGACCAGATGGCGTGGTATTGGACATCGGCTGTGGCGGTGCTCTGTTCGGCAAGCTGCTTCGGGCAAGAGGTCACGCATGTGTGGGTTTGGACAACTCAGCACAAGCGGCCCGTGTTGGCTGGTCAGTAAATCAGGTACCAGTAGTGGTGGGAGATTTTCTCAACAGTCCATTTGCTGCGGAATCTTTTCGGGCAATCACGATGTTTCATGTGCTGGAGCACTTGTACAACCCGGTCCAGGCACTGCGGGCTATCGGGTGTTTGCTGCGACCGGGAGGCCGCCTGATCGTACAGGTCCCTAACGTGTCCAGCTGGCAATTCCGGCTGCTGGGAGCTGGCTGGAACGGAATCGATGTGCCCCGTCACCTGGTGAACTTCCGTGCACAGGATCTGAATCGCGCGCTGGAACGGGCTGGCTACGAAGTACTTCGGCACAAATACTTTTCCTTGCGGGACAACCCTGCCGGCCTTGCAAGTTCGCTGGCTCCCGGACTCGATCCAATGGCGCGCCGCGTCCGTAAAGTTCAGGAGGGACCGGCAGGAAGGCTTACAAAAGATCTTGCCTACCTTGGGCTGGTCGGTGCATCCGTTCTGCCCACCATGATCGAAGCTATGTTCCATGCCGGCTCGACTGTCATGGTGGAAGCTCGCAAGGTAGCCGGATCTGCATGATTTACAGCCGCGTTCCCTGGCCTGTCAACGTTCTGCCGGAAACTCTGCAAAGGCACATTCTCCGGTTCGAAGCCACGATCGAGGATTCCGTCCGGGCCTTCTCCGCCAGTCTCGCGACGGGCGATCGTGTCCTCGATGCAGGAGCCGGTGAGCTGCAATACAAGCCTCTGTTCCCACATCTCCGGTACGTCTCGGTCGATCTTGGGATCGGAGACGCGGAGTGGTCGTATCGCCGGCTGGACACCATCGCTAATCTGCAGTTTCTTCCTTTTGCAAGCAACACGTTTGCCGGCTGCATCAACATCGTCACCCTCGAGCATGTGCAGGAACCTGGCGCAGTTCTGTGTGAACTGGCCCGTGTGCTTTGCCGGGGAGGGCGCCTTCTGCTGATCACTCCCCTCGAGTGGGAAGAGCATCAGCAACCCCATGATTACTTCCGGTATACGCGTTTCGGCCTCCGATACCTTTTAGACAAGGCAGGTCTGGAAGTGGTGGAACTGCGGCCGTGTGGAGGGTTTTTTCAGCTTCTTGCACGCAGACTACTGGTAGCGCCGCGATTCTTTCCAGTTCTTCTGGCACCGGTGATTTTCGCCCTTGTGGCACTTCCGGGTCTGCTGCTGCCACTGCTCGACGGGCTGGACCGCAAGCAGGACTTTACTCTGGGTCATATATGCATCGCGCGAAAGCTCTGATCGTACTCGCCGGTCTGGTTTGTACCCACGCGTTTGGCGCAGTCGCGTTCAACGGCGAGTCCGCTCTGGGCTTTACCGGGAAACTGGTTGCTTTCGGTCCCAGACCGGCTGGATCGGAAGCGCACAAAACGATGGAGAGGTATCTGACGGCGCAGCTGAAGCTGTTCGGATGCGCCACAGAAGAGATTGCCTGGACGGCAACCACTCCGATCGGCCCAAAACCGATGAAGAACTACCTTGTCAGGATCCCCGGAAGCTCCGCCAGACCTGTAGTCCTAAGCGGGCATTACGATACGAAATGGATCGAGGGGTCGAATTTTGTAGGAGCCAATGACGGCGGGTCCTCGGCGGGATTTCTTCTTGAGGTCGCGCGCATTCTTTGCCGAAGCAGGGGAGCCGATCCGTTATGGCTACTCTGGCTGGACGGCGAAGAGGCGTTCCGGCAGTGGACCGAGACCGACAGCCTGTATGGCAGCCGGTACCTTTCGCAAA
>JACMLA010000600.1 GCA_014379815.1 Bryobacteraceae bacterium
CCGAATCGGCAACCGGCGGCGCTATGAGATCGCCGGCCGTGGCCATGGCGGCGTCTCCGGCCGGTAAGGCTTTGGCCGTTCTGACCATCGGCTTCGTACTCGCCCTCCTTCTGGCCTTCGCAGCAGGCGGAGAAGGCAAAGGCATGATCGTTGTTGTAGCGCTGCTGGCGGGGATTTCTGCAGTACCTATAGTTCTCTACTTCGACGGGTTAGCCGAAACCGGATTGCTGCTGGCGTTCACCGCCACGCTTTCCATCAGTCTCAAGGTTCACCCTATATTTCGCGCCGATCACATGGGCGGAGCAGCTGGAGTACGAATCAGTATTACCGACATCTTGCTAGGTGTACTGATGTTGTTTCTGATCGCCAGAGCGCGGGGCACTTTTCGTTTCAAACTTCATATCCCGACCTCGATACTGGTTGCTTTCAGTGCGTATCTTTTGTTTTGCGTAGTCTCAACCATGGCGAGCCATGATCCTGCTTTGGGCGTATTCCAAATCCTCGCCGCACTGCAGACGTTTGCCGTTTTTGTTTTTCTCTCCAATTACATAGATACCCCCTTTAAGCTTCAGGTGGCCGTAGCAGGATTGCTGCTTGGTGCGTTTGCGCAATCGGCAGTGGCGCTGGGGCAATACAAGTTTCCCGGCCGGTTTGAATTTAAGATGCTCGGCGCGCAGGAACAGGAGGAACTGAAAGTGTCCTCGTCCGGCGATATTGACCTTCCCACCGTCGATCTGGGTCAGACCACTATAGGCGGCGAAGTTGTCACCCGGCCGATGGGAATGCTAATTCACTCGAATCTGTTAGGTGCATTCTTAGCTGTTCAGATAGTGATTGCAGCAGCGCTTTTCCTGAGTTCTTCCTCGCCAATTCTTGTGTTGGGCAGTGCGGGTGTAGCGGCAGTTTCCGGAGTCGCTCTGGTTCTGACTTATTCAAGATCAGGGTGGGTCGCTGCGGTCGTGGGACTGGCCGTTTGGTGGCTCCTTGCATGGAGATACCGAACACTCCGGTTGACGTTTCGGCAGAGGCTTGCAGTAGGGTTAGTACTTGCGGTTGGCTTAGCTGCCGTAGTCAGGATGGCGCCGAAGATGTACCTTCGCCTGACCGAGTCAGCTGGCGAAGCCCTCAGTTTTCGTAAGGATCTCGCCAACGCCGCGTGGAGAATGACTGTGGCTCACCCGTTTACCGGAATTGGGCTGAACACTTTTGTGGATCGGTTACCTCCCTACGATCCGGCCCAGACCAGCCGATTAAAAGCTTACCCGGTCCATAACATTTTCCTGCTGGAATCGAGTGAAACTGGCATTGGCGGCGGCATCACATTTCTGGCCCTGGCAGGACTGATGATCCGCAACTCCTACGTGTATGCCATCGGGTGCAGGTCCCGAACCAGACGGCTTTTTGGGTTGTCCCTGTTTGCGGCAATCCTTGCATTTTGGCTGGCGGATTCATTCGCCTTCATGTTCAGGATGCAGGTGCTGGCGGCCGTTGTTTGGTGCATGCTCGCGCTTGCTTACGCAAACCGAAACCTCGACGAGACAGCTCCCGCAGATTCCTTATGACCACTCACGCCGAACAACAATCACTGACTTCGCCAGCAGAGGCGAGTGCGTCAACGGGACCGTTGACAGTCTCGCCTGCGAAAGCACATTCGAAGCTTGCTAAGGCCATAGCCCTCTTTCGTGTTTTGGCACGAATAGACCAGCAGTTTCAAACGCGAGTCGACCTGCCATTCCACGCGAAACTGACATTAACGCTCAGGAAGTATGGTTATCTGTTCCGTGCTGCCGGTCAGAGAGATCCCGCCAATCGCGCGCCTCTGTCTGTTTTCGGCCGGCCTTTTTACTTCGACAACATAATCGGGCCGGCGCTTCTGCAGCAGATGTTTGCTGAAGATTTCTATCTGAAGCAATGGGTTGGACCAGGCGCTACTGTCGTCGACATCGGAGCCAACATTGGACAGTTCCGCTTGTTCAGCTTTGAGTATCTAAGAGCTGCGCGGGTCCTGAGCTTTGAACCTGTACAGCGCACGTTCAACTTTCTATCCAGGAACTTTCAGGAGGACGTCTGGCGTCTTGCCGTGGGCGACAGCGGTGAGATCACTTTGTACGTCGACGATAATCTGACGGGACGTACCGCGCAGGCCCGACGGCAGGAGGCCGACCGCGTTGAACGTGCGCCATCGCAGCGCCTCGACGACATCGAGGCTGTGCGGAAACTGCCTGCCATCGACCTTCTGAAAATAGACACAGAAGGCGCGGAACTGGATGTATTGCGACACGGACTGCAATCGCTTCGTAAATCCAGGTTTCTCTTCATCGAAACCAGTGTTGACCGTCCGTGTTCAGGTGATTTGGTTGATATCTGCGC
>JACMLA010000601.1 GCA_014379815.1 Bryobacteraceae bacterium
TTCTTTGCGCTTTCCTTATTGCAGAGTATCCGCTGCCACGCAATGCTATTTGAACTGGGGTGACCAGATGGGATTCCGTTCCGAAGCTTTTTCCACCGTGATGCGCTTTTCGTTGCGGGCAGGCATACTCATCGTTCCGGTGCTAATCGGCGCTTTCCTGGTCTATATGGCGGCGGCGGAGCAGGAGCACCTGCATCATGCCAACCTCCGATGGCTCGCCCAAATGGCAGCCCAGATCCACGACAAGGTGCAGAACTACAGCAATCTGGTGCGTGATCGCGCGGAACCGTCATCTTCACTTTCTGGCACCGCGAACGACTCGGCTCCCTATTCCATCGAGAGCCTGAAGCCGGCGGGCACTCCCTGCAATCCTGAGAAATGGGTCCAGCTGAGTGTGCTCGACAGCGCTCAGGAACGGCAGCTTCGATTTGCGCATTCCAAAGGCGACCGGCATGTGTGCGCTTACTCCGATCTGAAGCAGCTGGTGGGGCCCACACTGCGTAGTGGCATATTCACCTCCATCGTTCTCGCGGAAAGAAATGGCAGGGTGCTGTACCGCTCGGGACCCGACACACTGCAGATCACGAACGTGAGTTTTCTGTTTGCCAGTGAGGCGTCGCGCCAGAACCGGCCCGGTTCGAAAGCAGGCGCCTCTGAGCCCCCCAGGGCTGAGCCGCCAACCGCCAGTACGCATACCCACGGCCTGATCGGCGACACCCGTTATGCCATCTTTGTGCAGCCCGTGCCGCTGGCCCTGCGTTCCGGCGCGGACGCGAAAGACACGGAGTGGCTGCTGATCGGGTTATCGGAAAACAATTCGCTGCTTCCAGCGACCTCGCCCAACGACATGATGCTGCTGCTGCCCTTTGCGCTTGCACTGGCTGCCCTCACCTGGCCGCTGCATAAGCTCTGGACTATGGCGCCGACGGATCCGCTTCGCTCGCGGGACATCGCCGCCATCGTCCTCTGCTCATTCGGCGTATTTCTGGTCCTGAGCATGCTCTATGTGTCCGAGTACCTGCGCCAGGCATCGGCGATGAGGATGGACCGGCAATTGAACAGTTTCTCAAAAGCTTTTGGAGAAAATCTGCAATCGGAACTCAGGCTGGCCGTTCAGCAACTCTATGAGCTGGACAGTATCGCCGCGGCGAAGGCTGTGCAGACCACCGAGGTGGCAACCGAAATCCTCGCCAACCGCCTCGAAGCGAAGCAGGTCTTCCTGCTCTTCGATTATGTTGACTGGATCGACGGGCAAGGAGAGAAGAAAGTTCGCTGGACGACAAGATCTGTGGCTCCGCAGGCCGTGAATGTCGCTGACAGAAGCTACTTTCGCGATGTACTGGCAGGGAACACGTTTACCCTTGGGAGTCTTCCAGCCCGGCCCTTCGCGATTGAGCAGGTAATGTCCCGCACAACCGGCCAGGCAGTTACGGTGGTTGGCATTCCGTCCGCGGTCAGGGAACACAAGGTTGCCTCTCTTGTCGTGAACCTTGTCTCTATCACCGATCCGGTGATACCGCGCGATCTGGGATACTCCATCATCGATTCCACGGGCAAAGTGCTGTTCCACTCGGACCGGAGCCGGGTGTTCGTGGAAAATCTGTTCGAGGAATGCCGGCAGTCCAA
>JACMLA010000602.1 GCA_014379815.1 Bryobacteraceae bacterium
ATGAGCATGCAGCGTGTCGATCAGGAAGCGGAAGTCGTCCGGAGTCCCGTAGCGACTCGTAGGAGCAAAATAGCCTGTAGTCTGATATCCCCAGGAACCATAGAAAGGGTGTTCCATCACAGGCAGAAATTCTACGTGCGTGAAACCCAGTTCCTTCACGTACGCTGCCAGCTGCGGAGCCAGTTCGCGATAGCTTAACCCGCGCCGCCATGATCCCAGATGGACTTCATAGACAGAGACAGCTGAGGATAGCCAGTCCCGGTTAGTCCGCGCTTCCATCCAGGGTTGATCCGTCCACTGGTGAGTGCTTTGGCAGAGCCGCGAAGCTGTTCCGGGAAGGGTCTCCTGTTGCCTCGCAAAAGGATCTGCCTTCCAGAAGACGGCTCCGTCCTGTGCAACGATTCGGAACTTGTAAAGCTGTCCTGCGACTGCACGCGGTACGAATCCTTCCCAGATCCCCGAGGTTTCCCGCGCCTCCAATGGGTATGCGGTTCCACCCCAGCTATCGAAGTCTCCCGCCACATAGACCTCTCGCGCTTGCGGAGCCCAGACCGCAAAGTAAGCACCAGCCTCTTCGTCAAAGGACATCAAATGTCCGCCGAGATGTTCAAACAGCGATGTGTGTGTGCCTTCGCGAAACAAATGCAGATCGAACTCAGACAAGCGCGTTCGAGTCATGGATCACTTCACCAGCTGCAAGATACCAGCCAGAGGGATACGCACCCAGTCTGGCCGGTAACGCAATTCGTAGCCGACTTCGTAAAGAGCCTTGTCCATCACAAACACGTCCAGAAGCGAACGTAACTCATCCAGATCGGATGGCAGGAATAACGCCCCTTCCGCTGTGTGGAGATACCCTTTCAGGAAAGCTGCCCCTACCCACCGGTTCCACAAATCGCCCCACGCCATCAGCGTTGGTAAGGACTCCGGCTTCGGGACCACGCCAGCTATCTGGCCGAACAGGGCCGCTCCGGAGGCGTACTGAAAACTCCGCAGCATACCCGCAACATCGCGCAAGGGAGCACGCCGAAGACGTCGCTCACTTAAAGGCCGGGCCGGCTCACCCTCGAAATCGATAATCGAAAAGTCTTTGCCGGTGTAGAGCACTTGTCCCAGATGGAAATCGCCATGATGCCGGATTCGCTGGCTTTGCACCCTTTGTTTGCGAAACGGTTCGTACGCACTGCGGATGCGGTCTTCGCTATTAAGGACACGTAGCGCCAGTTCCGCGACCGGCTCGGGCAAGCTTTCCATCGCTCTTCGCAACTCCAGCAACGACCGGTTTGCCTGACTCAGAAAGCCATGGAAAAGACCTTGCCGGTAATGATCCGTAAACGGCTCAGGCGCCATGTCTGTTCCGATTGCTGCGGCCAGTTTCTGATGCATTTCCGCCGTACGCTGACCCAGCAGTCGCGCCGATTCCAGATACGAGCCGATGAACTCCTGCGCTACCGGGGGAGGTTCCGACTGGACCAGATCCAGAACGTGGCCATCTGATTTCGGTGGTACCTGTTTGCTGGCCAGCGCCTCCTCATAGAACTGGCTCAGCGAATCCAGCGTGTACTTCCAGGCGTCACCTTCATTGGGAACAAATTGCTGCAGGATGCCGAGATGCCAGACCTCGTCTCGCGACCGTCTGTACTCCAGATGTCCGTAAAACTTCGGTGTACCGGCAAACTCCTGTTCCGTCAGGTATCGGCTGATCTCTATATCCGGATTGAGACCGGACTCGACTTTCCGGAACAGCTTGAGAATGAAGCGGTCGCAAAAGAAAAGCGACGTATTGCTTTGTTCGGCCCGGGCCACCCAGGACTCAATCTGCGCAGGTAAGTCTTTCCGCTCCTGCAACGCGACGGAAGGTACTCCGACCACTGAGCCCGACCGGCCTTTCCACCTGTTGCCGCTGCGAATCAAGGCAAGTAGCGCGTCCCGGAACTGAACGTTCCAGACTGCTCCATACAGCACTCCCTGTGTGCCATCCCGGGCCTCGAGCCGGGCTACGATCGTATCCGCGTACCTCGCCTCGACCTCCTTCGCTTCGTTGGCGCGGGCTACGGATACCGGTAGAACATAGTGATCCGGATCGCCTTCTGTAAACTCCAGCTTGACCAGCACCAGAGTCGAGTTGATCGAAGGTACCTCTATCAGATCGACAACATCGAGGTCCGTCATCGTGCGGGACTTGCTGCCGTACCAGCGCCGCGTTTTCAGGAACGAGGGCAGCAATCGGATCAAACCCTGGACCGTGCGGTCGTCGGTCAGCTGGTCGAACGAAGCGATCGGAACGACAGGGATCTCAGTTTTCGCGTCCGTATGGACAGTGATACTCTCCGGGCTGCGTTCGGCAGGCTCCATGGTGAACCAGTAAAAGCTGTGCGGACCCAGCATCACCGGATAAGAGTGTGACGCAACGCTGGGAAATCGCACCCGTCCAAACATCTCCACCGGAGCCATGCCCTGCCATTCCGACAAGTCCAGGTCGACGTATTGTGAGTACCGCGAGAGATTTGCGACGACGAGGATGCGCTCGTTCTCATAGGCGCGGATGAAGGCCAGAACCTTGCGATTCTCAGGCTGCAGAAACTGAATCGTGCCGCGGCCGAAAGCCTTGTATTGCTTCCTGTGTTCGATCATTCTCTTCATCCACCAGAAAAGAGAACTCGAGTTGTTTTGCTGCGCTTCTACGTTAACGGTCTGGGGATGATACTCCGGGTCCGTGACGATTGGCAGATACAGTCTCTGAGGGTTGGTGTCGGAAAAGCCGGCGTTGCGATCCGAATTCCACTGCATTGGCGTACGCACACCGTTGCGGTCTCCGAGGTAGATGTTGTCGCCCATCCCGATCTCGTCGCCGTAGTACAGCACCGGTGAGCCGGGCAGCGACATGAGCAGTGCGTGCATCAGCTCGATCTCATCGCGGCCGTTGTCCATCAACGGCGCGAGCCGGCGGCGGATCCCGACGTTGACGCGCATGCGCGG
>JACMLA010000001.1 GCA_014379815.1 Bryobacteraceae bacterium
ACAGGCACCATTCCGCGAGAGGCCAGTTGCATGGCGGCGTTCACACGGCCGAGTGCTCCGGGATCGGTCACGCGCTGCCGGTAAGTCGATTCGGAAACATGGTAGATGGTCCAGGCACAGTCACCGAACAGCTGTGCAGCTGCCAGCAAAGCCATCCCATACGCGGGGAAGTGCGCGGCAGCGGGAATGCAAAAGCCGATCAGACCGATCGCTAGCGCAGAGGTAAAAAAAGTCTGGCCGACGGGAAAGCGCTCCGACACGTAGCGGCTTACATAGGCCCCGACAAAGCTGCCGACTCCGCCAAGTGCGATGGTGATGCCGAGTGCGGAGGTGCTCAGCTTCAACTCCCGAACGGCGAACAGCAGATAGAGGCTGGCGTAGACTCCAAAAAAGAGAAAGGCAGTTACGGCGCGTGCGGCCAGCGCCAGCAATATCGGATTTGAGCGAATGATCCTCGCACCTTCAAAAATCTCGGCGCGGGTGGGAAGCCCTTGAGACGGCACCGGCGGCGGCTCCGGGCGGCGGATCGCGATGATGGAGATGGCCGAAGCGAGAAAAGAAAACGCGTCGACAAGAATCGCTACCGGGGCCGTGATGGTTTGAATCAGAACGCCCGTCATGCTGGGGCCAAGTATCTCAGCGGTGGAAGCGGACATGGCCAGCCGCCTGTTGTCGTCAAAAAGCGACTCTGCTCCCACGAGGGAGGGCAGATAGGCCTGATAAGACACATCGAACAAGACGGTGCAGATTCCAACGAGCGCCGCCACGATTAACAGGTGGGCCAGTGACAGCACTCCGAAGTATGCGGCCAGCGGGATCGTGCCGAGTAAGGCTGCGCGCAGCAGGTCTGTGATAATCATCACCGGCCGCCGCCGCACACGATCAACGATTACCCCGGCAGCGAGACCGAATACCAATACCGAGGCGCTACCGGTAGCAGCCAGAATGCCCATCTGAGTAGCGCTGGCTCCAAGCACCAAAACAGCGGTCAAGGGAAGACCTTCGCGTGAAATGCGCGAGCCTATCTCAGAGATCGTCTGGCCTATCCAAAGCTTGAGGAACTCACGATCGAGGGGCGCAGACATAGTCTCCAGTTTAGGTTGGTTGCGCGGGACTGCCAGGCGTGATACAACTAGCACCAACTGAACTGGAGGTGGGAATGCGATTTATACAGGTACTGTGCGCCATTGTACTGGCCTCATCGTTGTATGGGCAAAGTGAGCGGGGTAATGTCTCCGGTGCCGTCACCGATCCAGGTGGAGCGGCGGTCGGAGGAGTGCAACTGGCGGTGGTCAACACAGAGACCAACGCGCGATCGACCACAGTAAGCACGCCCTCAGGCGAATACAACGTGCCCAACCTAAGTCCGGGAACTTACAGAGTAGAGTTCGCAGCACCGGGCTTCAAGAAAAACATTCAGGATAACGTCATTGTGGCGGCAGCCAGTACGGTACGCCTCGACGTACAACTGCAACTTGGCCAGGTGACCGAGACAGTGGAAGTACAGGCCGTTGCGCAAGTCATTCAGACTGACAATGCCAAGGTCTCGACGCAGGTCCAGAACAAGCTTGTCGATGAGCTTCCACTCGTTGTGGGCGGCGCGATGCGAAGTCCTTTCAATCTGGTGCAAGTCGCCCCGGAAGCTCGCGGAGATGGCCAGAGATTGTCGATTGGCGGGGGCCAGGCGGCCTCGTGGGATGCAACTCTGGATGGTCACAGCGTGGGGACGAATCGATCTTCGGATACAGCTGAAGCCGCTCTGAATACACCATCGGTTGAGGCTCTTACCGAATTCACCGTCGATACGAATGGATTCAAAGCGGAGTACGGACAAGCGGCCGGGGGTGTGATTACGTTCGCCTCGAAATCGGGAACCAATCAGTTTCACGGATCCGCGTACGAGTTTTTGCGCAACGACATCATGGACGCGCGCGGGTTTTTTGCGAGGACGCGATCTATTTACAGACAGAGCGATTTCGGCGCTACGGCAGGCGGCCCAATCCGGATCCCGAAGATCTACGACGGCAGGAACAAGACCTTCTTTTTTGCTTCATTTGAAGGCTTCCGCAATCGCGTGGGGGCGAACTCGACTATCTTCAATGTGCCGACGCCCGAGATGCTGCAGGGAGACTTCTCAAAGTGGGTCGATCCGAACGGCAGGCTAATCCCGGTTTACGATCCTGCTACTGCACGCGCCAATCCGAATGGAACGGGCCTCATCCGTGATGCGTTTCCCGGCAACGTCATTCCTCAGAATCGCTTCGACGCTACTGCAAGATCGATCCTGCCTTTCGCGAAGGACCTTACTCCCAACCGCGGAGGAGTACCGGGTACCAGCGCTTACGTCCGACAGAACTACATCGTTACTGGTGGAACGATGGTGACCCCTACCGATAAATGGAGCGTGAAGGGGGACCAGATGATCGGCAGCAAGCAACGGATCAG
>JACMLA010000603.1 GCA_014379815.1 Bryobacteraceae bacterium
GAAGGCGCGTGAGATGTTCGGGCTCCAGATCGGTTGCCACATAGCGGATGCGCTTGGGGGAAAGCTGCCGTGTCAGGTTGCCCATCCCGGCGCCAATCTCGATCACGGCCGGACCGAGAAAAGGACGGATGGTATCGGCCATCCAGCGGTTGAAATTGGGAGCCTGAGAAAAAGCATGCAGAATCTGCTGGCCCTTATCGCGGTAGAGATCCTGCGTGAAGGCGTAGCGGGCAATAGTGAACAGCGCTTCAAAAGCGTCCTTCAGGCCGATCTTCTTGCCTTCCGCGTAGGTGCGCCCGTTATAGCTGATGGGGACCTCATAGATTCTGGCTTTGCGGCGGGCAAGCTTAATCGTAATTTCCGGTTCAAAGCCGAAGCGCTTATTGTGCAGAGGGATGCTCTGTAGCAGGGAGGTGCGGACCGCTTTATAGCAGGTCTCCATGTCCGTGAGATTTAGATCACTGACAAGGTTGCACGCCAGAGTTAGAAAGAAGTTGGCTTGAGAGTGCCAGAAGTAAAGAACGCGGCGCTCCGCGGAACTGAGAAATCGAGAGCCGAAGACGGCATCGGCCCGATTGTCCAGCAAAGGGCGGAGCAGCTTGGGGTAGTCCTCGGGGTCGTACTCGAGATCGGCGTCCTGAATAATACAGTACTCGCCGCGGGCTTGTTCGATCGCTTTGTGGATCGCGGATCCCTTGCCACCGTTCACTTCGCTCCGAATCAGGCGAATGATGTCAGGATGTTTGGATTGGATGGCTTCGGCGATCGCGACAGAGTTGTCGGTGGAGCAGTCATCCACGACAATGATCTCCCGGTCGAGATCTCCAGGGAGTGCGACGGCAAGTACACGCGAGAGTAAGGAACCGATGAACTGTTCCTCATTATAAAGAGGGACCAGGATCGAGAGCAGAGAACGACTCATAAAAGGTACAGCAAGACTGAACAGGGCTACAACACAACATAGCAGTTTCATGTTTAGGATCTGGTCTTTTGCTCATCTACAATCTTGTTGCGGGAGTAACGATCCCAAACGCAAATGGAAAAGATCCTTTTCATTCTGGGAACACGGCCGGAAGCAATCAAGTTATGTCCATTGATTCTTCACCTGCAAAAGCACTATGGGCAATTTGAGGCCAAGGTCTGTGCCACCGGCCAACACAGGGAACTGCTAAACGGGGTACTCGAGGCGTTTGGTGTGGTCCCGGACTTCAATCTTGAGGTGATGACCGCGGGCCAAACACTGTTTCAATCGACCACGCGCATTTTGGGAGTGCTCGAAAGTGTGCTTAAGGATACTGTTCCTTCCATGGTGATCGTGCAGGGAGACACAACTACAACCTTCTGCGGCGCGCTGGCTGCTTTCTATCGTGGAGTACCGGTTGGACATGTGGAGGCGGGGCTGAGGACCGGTGATATGCGTCAACCTTTTCCGGAAGAGATGAATCGGGTCCTGACGACCCGGCTTACGAGTTTGCATTTCGCTGCTACCGAGGGAGCGCGGCAGAACCTGATCCGGGAAGGTGTGGCGGAGTCCAGCATCGAGATTACGGGAAACCCGGGAATCGACGCGGTTTTGCAGATGAAGGAGAGGCTCGAAAAAGGGCTCTGGCAGCCGGCTCCCGACTGGCCATGGTTGGACAACTCCAGGCGCCTGATCCTGGTAACGGCCCATCGGAGGGAGAGTTTTGGAGAAGGTTTTGAACAGATCTGTATGGCATTGAAGCGTCTGGCCAAGCGCGAGGATGTGCAGATTGTTTACCCGGTTCATCCAAACCCCAAGGTGCGGGAGGCGATTGAACGGCATCTGGGTTCGAGTTCCGGAGTGATCCTGCTCAAGCCGCTGGACTATGTTCCATTTGTGGATCTGATGCGGCGTGCTGCTGTGTTGCTAACGGATTCGGGAGGGATCCAGGAGGAAGGTCCGGCTTTGGGCAAGCCGGTTCTGGTGATGCGGGAAAAAACGGAGAGACCCGAAGCATTGGAAGCCGGGACTGCGCAGCTTGCCGGAGCGGATGCCGATCGGATTGTGGAGAGTGTGATACACCTGCTGGACGATCCGGCGGACTACCAGAGAAGGTCGGCAGTTCATTACGCGTATGGAGATGGACGGGCAAGTGAACGCATTGCAGAGGGAATTCAACGGTATCTGAAAGGGGGATAGGTTGGTACGGATCGGGGTCAATGCGCTGTACCTGATTCCCGGAGGCGTCGGCGGGACGGAAATCTATCTACGCAGTTTGCTTGAGGCGCTTGCCGCCATTGACCAGCAGAACGAGTACGTCATCTTCACCAACCGGGAGACCGGATGGGATATCGTTCCCAATCAGGCCAATTTCACCGCGGTGCAGCAGCCTGTTCATGCAACGTTCCGGCCTTGGCGTCTTCTTTGGGAGCAGTCAGGTTTGCCGCTGGCGGTCAGGCATCAGCGAGTTGACGTTCTACTGAATCCCGGCTTCACCAGTCCAGTCATTTGCCCGTGGCACACCGCCGTACACGTTTTCAATTACCCGGATCGCTGCCAACAGGTTTGAACCTGAACGCTTCCACCGGAGCTATCACGGGGACCCCGACTGGCGGCGGCACCAGCTCCTTTAACGCAAATGCGCTAGACTCGGCATCGCTCAACGCCACCAACAGCTGCAGCATCACCACGACGGTTCTACCGCCCCAGGTGCCCGCTCCGTCATCCTGGATTCTCGTCCTTACAGGGTTTGCATGCCTCATGCTGTACCGCTCAAGAGAACGGTTATTGCGACTGGTCAGGAGAGGTTGAATCAGTTGTAGAGGCTATACGAGGCCTCGCAGGAAGATGATGCGACGGATCGTTGTGGCTACCGCCGCCGTAGCGCTTGTCGTCTGCTATGCCCCTGTAATCCGAGGCATGGCCAATCAGTGGTCACACGACCAGGACATGGGCCACGGCTTCGCTGTGCCGATTGTCGCCCTCTGGATTGTCTGGGAAGAACGAAAGCGTTGGATCGCTCTGCCCAGACAGCCGAGTTGGTGGGGCCTTGTGGTTTTAGCCGTAGCCGCGTGCGTACATTTCGTGTCAGTCATGGGAGCGGGGTTATTCGCGGGCTCGGTAGCCTTTGTGTTGTCGATCGCGGGCGCGGTGCTCTGTCTGGGTGGCTTTGCCTTTCTACGTACCTGGACCTTTCCCTTTCTGCTTGCGCTCTTCATGCTGCCGAAACTCGCGATCGTCTACAACCAGGTGACATTGCCTTTGCAACTTCTCGCCAGCCGGCTTCCGGCTGGATGCCTGCTGTCATGGGCGAGATCACACTTAACACCGCTGCCGGAACTATAAGAGTCAATCGATATATCGTCGTCAACCGTGGAGAGCGCAACGTAGTTCTGTACTGGTATCAGGGGCCGCGCCGTGTCACGGCGGGTGAGTGGGAGGCCAAGCTTTGGCTGATAGCCGACGCGCTCAGGGACAAGCGGACCGATACGGCTTTGGTGCGCGTGGTGGTGCAATCAGGCGATGGAGGTGACCCGGCCGCCACCGCAGCCGCTGCCAGCTTTGCCCAGCATGTTTATCCGTTGCTGCGGGAAAACCTGCCGCGTTGAACGTGGCGCATCGGGGTTAATCGTGCTGGCAAAACAGTGTGCGTTGGAGCTAGGAAAAGTCCTGCCTTGACATACATTAAAGTATTACGCTACAGTACTTTAGGGGAACTTTACCGCTTTCTCTCAAGCCCACGGGTTCTTGAGATTACAGATGGGAAAAGAATAGGTTGTCAAAGCAATTCGATCCCTTGAGAACGATCCCATGAGTGCCTTTGTCTGGCTCGGACTACGCTCCTTCATTTTTGCCGTGATCCTGGTCCCTATATGCCGGGACATTTTCAAGTCCTATGGGGTTGTCGACCGTCCGGATCAGGGGCGAAAGA
>JACMLA010000604.1 GCA_014379815.1 Bryobacteraceae bacterium
CACACTTCCATCCGCGCTCAGCACGCGCGCCCTGTTGCCAGTCGGTGCAGGTCCAAACCATTCCCAGAATTTCCAGGAGCCAATCCCGATTCCCATCATCAGCATGGCCGCGACGGCCCACTTCGAGGGCATCCAGAAGCTGGGTCGCGCCGCGTGCACCGGTGCGGCGTCGATTCCGACAACTTTGGCTAACTTCCCGGGTGCGTCTCCGAAGCCTCCGAATTCCTTGCGGCAGCTAGCGCATTCGTGGAGGTGATCCTCAACCAGCGAACGCCGCGCGGGCGTCAGTGTACGCGTGCGATAGTCGGCGAACAACGAGCGAAAGCCCGCGCAGCCTGTGATGACTTCGCCGGCTTTCGTCTGTAAAGAAGTCGCTTCCATCTGAAGTCGCGTCCACACTCGGGATTTGGCGCTGCTGATCGCAACCGCATCGGGTTCCTCCGCATGAACGCTCTCCAGCAGCGCGTCAAACATGTCGTCGTGATTCTGACCATCTGTACGGTTCATCGGATACCTCCCAACTCTTTCTGTAAGCGAACGCGCGTCCGGTGCAGCGTAACAGCGACCGTTCCTTCACTGGTACTCAAAATCTTCGCGACTTCCGCGTTATCGTACCCCTCAAAATACCGAAGCACAAACATCTCCGCAGCCGTTTCGTGGAGCTGGGAGACCGCCTGGCGCAACCGCTCCCGCAGCTCAGGCGAGAAGTGTGCGCGATCCGGTTTCCAGCTCTCGCCGGGCGGCGGAGCGTGCTCATCCAGCTCGCTGGTACCCCGGACCTTGCGCGCCCGGACCAGATCGAGGGCGGCATTTACGCCCGCACGGTAGAGGTAATTCGCCGCATCGTCCACGCTTTGAAAGCTGTGCTCATTCCGCAGCAACCGCAGAAAGACAGTCTGCAGCACATCCTCAGCATCTGAAGCGTTTCCGGTAACCCGGTATGCGGCCCGGTAAACCTTCTCGTGGTGAGCAAGGTACACACTCTCCAGGCCGGGATTCGTTTGTGGCGCCACGCCGTCATTGTCGGACATGAAGAACGCGCGCTGTGGTGGGGTTGCGGTTTGCGGTCTGATTTGTTCGGTCATCGCTGACATACCAATTGCTTCATTCGGCTTACAACAGTGCAGACGAAGGTCAGGCCGATAGCATTAACGGAGCCGTTTACATTGCGTTCCGGGCAGTTCTGCCAGGATGGAAGAAACTGACTTGACGACCTACAAACTCGCTTTCGTTGTGCCTCTCCTCATCCCCGTTCTATGCGCCCAAACGTCGGAGCGTCTCTCGCTAGCCAGCGCGGTTTCCGAGGCCCGCCGCAGCCATCCTGTCATGCGGGCAGCGGAGGATCGTGTCCAGTCCGCCGAAGGCTTGCGTCTGCAGGCAGGCCTCGGGCTGAATCCCAGGCTGATTCTCCAAAGCGAAAATACCAGGCTCTGGGACAGGCCAGCGTTTCGATTCCAGGACGATGCCGACAATTTCGTTTACTTGTCCCAGGTCTTTGAGACCTCACGCAAGCGTCAGCGAAGGGTGGAGTTTGCTTCCGGCACAGTCCGGCTCCTCACCTCGGAGCGTGCCGTTCTGGAGCGGCAGATCGCCGGCCGCGTCAGCCTGGCTTACTGGTCAGCTGCTTCGGCCTCACAGATCCGCGACGTGCTTGGCGAGAACGTCAAGGCCTTCGAAGGTGTCATTCAGTACAACCGCGATCGGGTTCGCGAGGGCGCCGTCGCTGAGGTAGATTTGCTCCGGGTAATGCTGGAACGCGATCGCCTGCTGGTGAGTGCGCAATCGGCGGAGGAAGACTATAACCAGGCCATCGTCGCGCTGCTGAGAGAAATGGGACGCAGCACGTTCGGCTCACTCCAGCTGACCGACTCCCTTTCCGAACTCCGGGATGTCGAGCTTCCGGAGCCTGCGGCTATCCTTCGGATGCGGCCGGAATGGGAGGCGAGTGAAGCAGCCGTAGCGCGTGCTGAAGCGGCTCTGCGTCTCCAGCGCGCCTACACCACTCCCGATCCCGAGGTCTTGTTTGGTTACAAGCGGACCGCGGGCTATGACACCCTGTTAGGAGGGTTTCAAATCAACCTGCCGTTTCGCAATCGCAATCAGGGCCAGGTCTCTTCCGCACAAGCGGAGATCCGGCTTGCCCAAAATCAGGCACGTGCGCTGGAGACACAGATTCGCGCCGAGGTAGAGGCTGCGTCGTCGCTGTATCAGGCTCGCAGAAGACTTCTGAAAGAAACTCTGGGACCCATGCGTGAACGGGCGGACGAGATTGCGCGCATTGCGCTGGCAGCGTATCAGGAAGGCGGGTTCGATCTGCTTCGCTTCATCGATGCGACCAGGGCGCGGCTCGACACCCTGACCCTGTACTACCGCACTCTGGCGGATTATCAGCAATCCGTGACAAGCCTGCAAATCGCAACCGGAGCGCAGCTTTGAGATCCGAAACAATACTCCTTGGGTTCGCCCTGTTGCTCCTCGCATCCTGCAACGGTCGCAATCCGGAAACGACCGAGGCCCGGTCGCCTTCCGTCGAAAGTGAAGAGAAAGCTAAGCCCGGGGAAGTCCTGCTGACACGTGAGTCGCAGGAGGCTGGAGGCATCGCCGTCCAAACCATAAGTCCTGCACGCCTGAACGAAACGATCGCGGCGACCGGGCAAATTACGGTCAACGAGGACCAGACATTTACCGTGGGAGCACTGCTCGATGGCAGGGTCGTGAGTGTAGCCGCCAGAGTCGGCGATCGCGTCGCTAAGGGCCAGGTCCTCGCACGCATTCACAGCCATGAAGTCCACGACGCCCGCGCCGCCTACAAGGTAGCGGAACTGGAGCTGATGCGGACGAGGTCGGCGTTGATCTATGCAGAGCGGATCCGCGATCGCGCCAGCAGATTACTCGAAATCCGGGCAGGTTCCCGGCAGGAGCTGGACACAGCCGAAGCCGAACTCCGAAACGCAAAAACAATGGTGAGTAATGCCGAGGTCAACGTCGCGAAAGAAAGAACTCACATCGTGGAATTCCTCGACATTCCCGTCGAAGACGACGACAGCAAGCCAGATAAAGCGGACGACTTCGTCCCTGTAAGGGCACCTGCAAACGGCCTCGTCATCGATCGCAAAGTGACGCCCGGCACAG
This sequence comes from Bryobacteraceae bacterium, assembly GCA_014379815.1. The sequence continues at coordinate 3,133 of JACMLA010000604.1, forward strand.
TGGTCGCCACAGGCAGCGACCTGTTTCGCATCACCACTACCAACAGCGTGTGGATGATTGCCAACGTAAACGAAACCGATCTGAGTCAGGTAAAGCCCGGTATGCCCGTGCGGGTGCTGGTCCGCGCTTTCCCGGAGC
>JACMLA010000605.1 GCA_014379815.1 Bryobacteraceae bacterium
CGGTTGCATGCTGGAATTCGCTGGCTGGAGCCGGACTTTGCCGTCTGGCTCCGAGTAATACCGTTTTAGAGTCGCATCGCTGCCATCGACAAGAGCCACCACAATTTCGCCATCCCGGACACTGTTTACTTTCTGCACAAGAACGAAGTCTCCGCTGCAAATGTGATCTTCGATCATGGATTCGCCGCGCACCTCGAGTGCGTACGTTTCCCCGTCTCCCGTGAAATCCGCGAAGGTTAGAGACTGGTTGCTTTGAATCGCCTCTACGGGCGAACCTGCCGCGATACGTCCCAGAAGGGGGACTCCCGGCTGCGGAGCGTAGCCATCGTTGGCGCGACGAAACTCGTGAAGGTATTTCGCTGAGATCTCGACCGACCGGCTCTGGTTGTGACTGCGCTGGATGTAGCTTTTCCGTTCGAGTGCAGAGATGTGTTTATGGACCGTCGCGAGAGACTTGAGATCCAGACCTACTGCGATCTCCTCGTAGCTGGGACTGTAGCCATTGCTTTCGATGTATTTCGTCAGGAAATCGAGCATTTCCTTTTGCCGCGGTGTGAGTGCCATTTCCCCTCTGCATTATTGTTGGCGAATAAAAGGAGAAAGTCAAGGCTCATGTTTGAGTTAGCGACATTTTTGCGAATTAAACCGCCGTGATGTCGTGATATCGAACGGAAGGTGCGGCGTCGGTGCCTAAATCGTAGCCTTCCCAGCGTGCGACTACGGCGGTTGCCATGCAATTTCCAAGAACGTTGACCGACGTTCTGGCCATGTCCATGAGAGCGTCGACTCCGAGAAGAACAGAGATGCCTTCCAGCGGAAGACCGAAGGTACCCAGCGTTCCGGCAAGGATCACGAGGCTGGCCCGGGGGACGCCGGCGACACCCTTACTGGTGAGCATCAGGGTGAGCATCATGATGATCTGCGTCGAGAAGGGCATGTTCATTCCGGCTGCCTGGGCTACGAAGACCGATGCCAGCGAAAGGTAGAGGGTAGTTCCATCGAGATTGAAGCTGTAACCGGTGGGTAACACAAAGCCCACAATATGTTTTGGCACCCCGAACTTCTCCATGTTTTCCAGAGCGAGTGGCAGGGCGGCTTCACTGGATGCGGTGGAGAACGCGATGACCCAGGGCTCCTTGACTGCTTCGTAGAAGCGGCGGAGGGGAATCTTGCAGATGATGACGACTGCTCCGAGGACTACGACGACGAAGATTATGAGGGCTCCGAAGAGCGTGGCCATGAGTTTGCCGAGACTGAAGAGCACGGCGGGGCCTTTGGTGCCGATGGTTACCGCCATTGCGGCTGCGACTCCCAGGGGAGCGGCGTACATCACAAAACTGGTGTACTTGAACATGATCTCCGCGAGGGATTCACACCAGGTCACAAGGGGCTTGGCGGCGACTCCGATGCTTGCCGCGGCGGCTCCGAACAGGAAGGTGAAGACGACGATCTGCAGAACTTCACCCTTTGCCATTGCGTCGATGACGCTGGAGGGAAACGTGTGTTCGAGGATCGCTGTGAGACTGGTATTCGCACCTTTCGGCGCCGCGTCGGCTGCTACGGGCTGCAGCCGGAGACCATCTCCAGGACGAATGAGATTCACGGCTCCCAGACCGAGGAAGAGGGCTATGGTTGTGACGATTTCGAAATAGATGATCGCTTTCAGACCGATGCGACCCATGGTCTTGACGCTGCCGGTGCTGGCGATTCCCGCAACGAGCGTCGCAAAGAGCAGGGGCGCGATGATCGACTTAATGAGTCGTAAAAATATGTTGGAGATCGGTGACAGCTGGGACGCGAAGCCCGGGGCAACCACGCCGAGGACAATCCCGGCAAACATTCCGATAAAGATCCACGCAGTAATGGATAAACGTTTCATCTTTCACCCCAGCTTAGTTTTTCGCGAAGTACATCAAAGAACATCATTTTTGGTGGCCTGACCAGGTAGACATACTGGTCGGACCTTCGACACGTGATGGTGTCTCCGCGCTCCAGAGGACTGCCGACCTGACCGTCGAGGGTGATCCAGGCAGACTCGCTTTCAGCGAACGACACAAGGCGAACTTCCATATCATCCGGAACGATCACGGGCCGGTACGTCAACATGTGTGGACAGATCGGAGTGATGCACAGGGCCGACACGGTTGGAAACACGATAGGACCTCCGGCGGACAACGAATACGCGGTTGAGCCGGTTGGAGTCGCGACTATGAGGCCATCGGCGCGATACCTGGCGACGAGGTGACTGGCAACGTGGATTTCGACATCGATCATACGTGCCAGAGAGCTTTTGGTCAAGACGACGTCGTTGAGAGCCTCGTAAGTTGCAATGCGCTCGTGATTACGCCAGAGTTCGCAATGCAGCATCCGGCGCTGTGCTACGCGATGCTCGCCGCGGAAAGCGCGTTCCAGCTCCGGGAACAATTCGTCGGCGGTGATAGCGGTCAGGAAGCCGAGAGTGCCGAGATTCACGGCAAAGAGCGGGATTTCGCGCCCTGCTACAGCTCGGGCGGCGGAGAGAAGCGTGCCGTCTCCGCCCAGCACGATGACCATCTGGCAGCCGTCGGGAACGCGATCCCGCTCGAAGGCCTGGCTGCTTTGCATGTAGCTTGCGGTTTGCTCATCGCAACGGACTTCGACACCCCGGTCGCGCAACCATTGCACGAGAGCGGGGACGAGCTCAGTGGCACGCGACGGGCTTGGCTTGGAAAGAATGCCGACGGTCTTAATGGGTGGCATGCAGGAGGAATTCGCGGTTGCCTTCCGCTCCGGTGATTGGGCTTTCGATCAGGGCGGAATCGAATCCGAGAACCTCGAGAAGTGCGGCCACCTTTCGGCAGGCTCTTGCATGCAGATCCGGATCTCGCACGATTCCCCCTTTGCCCACATCTTCCCTGCCCACTTCGAACTGAGGTTTCACCAGTATGACCATTTGACCACCCGGTTTCAGGAGCGGCGGCAAGGCAGGCAGGATGAGCGTGACGGAGATGAAACTAACATCGCACACGGCGAGGTCGCAGGACTCCCCGATGTCAGCTGGCTTCAGGTAACGTGCATTTGTGTGGTCTTTGACAACAACCCGCGGGTCCGTTTGAATTTTCCAGTCGAGTTGCGTTGTGCCCACGTCGACGGCGTAGACGCGGGATGCCCTGTGCTGGAGGAGGCAATCGGTGAAGCCCCCGGTGGAGGCGCCGATGTCGAGACAGGTGAATCCGGAGGGATCGATGGACCAGTGCTGGAGGGCTTTGTGAAGCTTCAGACCGCCCCGGCTCACGTAGGCGAGCTGATCGAGAAGAGAGACGCTGACGTCGTCGCTGACAGTATGGCCGGGCTTATCGATCTTCTGATTGTTGACGAGCACGCTTCCTGCGAGGATCAGAGCCTGGGCTTTGGTGCGGGATTCGGCGAGTCCGCGATTGACCAGCAACTGGTCTATCCTTTGCTTCATGCTTTCATGCTTTGCGATGGAAGACGAAATCGGCGATCTCGTGAAGCCAGCGAGCTCCGCCGCCCAGCCTTGTCAGTGCTTCGTGTGCCATCTTCAGTTCTGCCGCTGCCATTTCGCGGGACCGCTCGATGCCATAAATGGCGGGAAATGTGACCTTTCCCTGCGCCACGTCTTTACCGGCTGTTTTGCCAAGCTGCTCGGAAGACTGCTCGATATCGAGGAGGTCGTCGACGATCTGGAAGGCGAGGCCTACGTGCTCGCCGTAACAGGACAGGGCTGAGAACTGCTCTTCGGTGGCGCCTGCACAGATGGCTCCCATGCGTACGCTGGCACGCAGGAGAGCACCCGTCTTCGCACGGTGGATGGCTTCGAGAAGCTCAGCGGTAGCAGTCTGCGCCTCGCCTTCGATGTCGTGAACCTGACCGCCAATCATGCCTCGCACGGTCCCGGACGCTGTGGCTAGCTCGCGAATCAGTGCGACGCGCTGATTTGTGGTTATGACCTCGATGGAGGCGAGACATTGAAATGCCAGAGTGAGCAGGGCATCGCCGGCGAGAATGGCCATCGCTTCCCCGAAGACTTTGTGATTGGTCGGCCGTCCCCGGCGCAGGTCATCGTTGTCCAGGGCAGGCAGGTCATCGTGGATCAGGGAGTAAGTGTGAATCAGCTCCAGAGTGCATGCGGCATCGTCGATACCTGGCACTTCGGCGGTCACAGATTCGGCGGCGGCTATGCAGAGTATGGGTCGAATGCGTTTCCCTCCGGCGAAGAGGCTGTAGCGCATTGCCTTGTGGATGTTGAGTGGCTCGATGGAATCCGCCGGGACCCAGCGGTGCAGTGCGGCGTCGACGCGCTGTGTGGTGAGCTTTAGATGATCGCTGAGCGTCATGCTCTCGGTTTGAAGGGTTCGGCGACAACGCTGCCTCCCCGACGTGTCAGCAGTTCGACCCGGGTTTCGGCTGCTTCGAGCTGCTTGCGGCAGGTTTCGCTTAGCTGCGTGCCTCTGGCAAACAGCTCGAGAGATTTCTCGAGAGGCAAATCCCCTGATTCCAGCTGCTTCACCACTGCTTCCAGCTCCGTGAGGCCGGCTTCGAACGAGAGTTGCGACGGCTCTTCTGCCCCCATGGCGGAGGACGCGTTTTCGGACATTTCTCCATTCTACGGCGTGTACAGTGGACGGAGATGGACGCACTGGACAGATTGTGTGAGATGGGCGCGAGCTTCTATCAAAGAGGCTACGCGTTTGGTTCTACCGGGAATCTGAGTATTCGGGATGGAGACCGCATCTGGATTTCTCCGACGGGGCGATCGCTAAGGGATCTACGGCCAGACGAGTTTGCGCTGGTAGACGCAAATGGCACAATTCAGAATGCCAGAAAACCTTCGAAAGAGTCGCCATTTCACCTTGCTGCTTACAGGGTTGCTGCTGAGAGAGCAGGCGCGATTGTGCACTTACATTCGACTTACTCGGTAGCGCTAAGTTGTCTGCAGGATCCGGTAAGTGCGTTGTTACCGATTACTCCATATTTTCAGATGCGGGTCGCTCCGCTGGCTGTTGTGCCTTACTTTGTTCCGGGCTCGCCGCGGCTGGGAGATTTTGTAGGTGACGCGGCGCGGGAGTCGAATTGTATGCTGCTTCGGAATCACGGAATGACGTGCATTGGCAGGACGATGGAGGAGGCGGTGGACCGGGCCGAGGAGTTGGAAGAGACCGCGAAACTGCTGTTTCTTTTGCGGGGGCGGGATCTGCAGCTTCTGACGCAGGACGACGTGGGGGAAATCCAGAGGATGTTTGGGAGCTAGACTTGAGCTATGGCTTCCCTGGCTTCTCAGCCGTTGATCTCGGAGGACGAGTTCTTTGCTTCGTACTTCGGGCAAAGGACGGAGTACCTGAACGGCGAGCTTGTGAAGAAGTCCATGATCAAGCGCCTGCAGAGCCGGCTCTTGGTATTGCTTGTACGGTTGGTGAGTGACGAGGCGAGACTTGGTGTACAGACTTACGTCGATATTGCGATGAAAGTCGCGCCTGGACGTTATCGTGCTCCCGATCTGGCCCTGGTAGAAAGGTCCTCCGACACCGGGCAGATTCTAACGCGGGCGCCGCTGGTGACGATTGAGATTACGTCGGACGAGTCGATGAGCGATCTGATGAGCCGGGTAAGGGATCACCTTGAGATGGGCGTGAAGCAGGTTGTCGTCGCTGATCCAAAGTCCCGATTGGTGGCCTATGCCGATGCGGACCAGATGCTTACGGTATTAAGCTCCCCTCTGGTAGTTCGACTGCGTTTGCCGGGCGAAGCTATTGACCTTGATTTCGACGATTTGTTTTCGCGCCTCGGTGACTAGCAGGATGCGGACGTATGCTTCCATGGGCCCACTCCCTCACGGTCGTGGCTCGGTACGCTGCAGCAAAGCCTCGGTGACTAGACTGCTGTGACTTCCCTTCCCTCTGTTCCGGACGGATTTCGTTTCGAGTGTCAGCCGGGCTGCGTGAAGTGTTGTGACCGGCGGGGTTACGTGTACATTACCGAGAACGATCTGCTGCGAATCGCGGCGTTTCTTGGGATGACTCCCGCGGCTTTTGAAGCTAAGTACGTGTACCGGACGACGCGCCAGATCCGGCTGCGCAAGCCGAGGCATTCAGAGTGTCATTTCCTTCGCACGGATGTTACCGGGCGCGGGGGATGCGATGTGCATTCTGTGAAGCCGGTGCAATGCCGGACGTATCCGTTTTGGCCGGAACTGGTGGAATCGCGCGATCTGTGGGAGCTGGAAGCGTGTAAATGCCCGGGAATTGGACAGGGCCCGTTGATCCAGATTGGAGCAGCGATGGAAGTGGCTGAGGTAATGAAGACCGCTTATCCCTGCTACTACCCGAAGTTGTCTGGTTGAAAAGCTACTAGTGGACGCCTGCGGGCTCAAAACTGATGTGCAGCCGTGTTCCGGTGGCAACGGCAAGGCGCTCAAGCGTCTGCGTTGATGGCCGCGTCCGGCCGCTTTCGAGCCTGGCGATGACGGACTGGGTTGTATCCATGCGCTGCGCGAGCTGTTCCTGGGTGAGACCCGCCGTCACCCGGGCATGGATGACCGCTCGCGCAAGTGCGAACTCAGGTGCGAGCTCTTCGTGGGCCTTGCTGTATTCCTTGTTCTTCATCCATTTCTGGTGAAGCTCGTTCACTTTAGTCATGAGTTAATCTCCTTTGCCCGTTTCAGCGCCAGATCGATTTCCCGGTTTGGCGTCATGGTGCAGTCACCCGCGAGTACACTCGTAGGCGTCAGTTAGCTGGGCTGGCTGTCAGCAGCGTTGTGACCTTGTCGACTGATTCCGTGTAGGCTCTGAGAGCTGCCGCTACGAGGGGGACGCCAGCTTGCGCGTCTTTAGTATCGCGGATCGCGGGCAGAGTCTTCGCGGTGTATCCGGTGTACAGCCCGGGTGCCATTAGCTGGTGCTTGTACCACGGCCGGCCGGGAACGCCCGGACCTGTCAGGAGTGCTCTCTCGGTGGGGATCAGTGCGCTGCTTGCGGCTTTTCTTGCGGCTGACGTCGCGCTGGTGTAGGCGGTCTCAAAGCGTTGGGCGGCGGCCTTCAGGTTTCCGATTTCGGTCGTCAGAGCTGTGAGGTCAGTCTTCGGAAGATCTTTTGTCCATTCCTCGACTGCCCGTGCTGGACCGCTGAACTCGAAAGGCAGGACGTCGGCGTTGGCCATGCGGAGCAGGGCGGTTGTCATGACCTGCGACAGGCCGCGGCCGTGGACGAAGTCTTTGTCGGAAAACTTTGTGTACCAGTCAAAAGAATCGTAAGCGGAGTGGTAAATGCCACCCTGGCTTTCTCCGCCGAAACCGGCGTTGACCGAGGCGACGCCGAGGTGATGAATGAAGGCCACGTAGTCCGAACCGGCACCCAGTGCGCTGAGCCGGAACTCCACCGGCTTCCCTTCTTTCAGAGGCCGATGTTCCAGCACCGACTTGTCTACACCGGGCTGGCGGACATCGCGCAGAACTTCGCTAAAGAACTTTTCCAGGGCGGGCGATCCACCGGCTCCGAGATAGCCTTTGCCGTTCGAGTCGGAATTGAAGTAGACCACCGCTTTTTTCGACAGCTC
>JACMLA010000606.1 GCA_014379815.1 Bryobacteraceae bacterium
CTACTGGAAATGCAGCGGCACGCCATGCTGATGTACACCAGCTGCGGATGGTTTTTCGATGAGATCTCAGGGATTGAGACAGTCCAGGTCATCCAGTATGCCGGGCGGGTGGTGCAACTGGCGCTGGAGCTTTTCGAGGAAGAGCGCATCGAGTCGGGGTTTCTGGTCCGGCTCAGCGAGGCGAAGAGCAATGTTCCGGAGCAGGGAGACGCGAGTCAGGTGTATCAGAGAATTGTGTCACCCGCTCTGGTCGACCTTCGCAAAGTGGGCGCACACTATGCGATTACCTCAGTCTTTCGGCCGTACGGAGAAGAGGCGCGGGTTTACTGTTACGACGTCAAGCGAATTCAGCACCGACAGTACGAAACTGGCCGCTTCCGAATGGTGATTGGCAGAGCGCTGCTGACGTCTAACATTACTCAGGAATCGGGCGACCTGATCTACGGTGTGCTTCACTTCGGAGATCACAACCTGCATGGCGGCGTGAGTGCATTTCGAGATGAGGCCGAGTTCGAGAACCTGCTGACTGAAGCATCGGAGGTGTTCTCACGTGCTGCAATCCCTGAAGTTATCCGGGTGTTTGACCGCGGTTTTGGAACAGACACTTACTCTTTAAAGTCCTTGTTCCGCGATGAGCAGCGAAACACGCTGGATCGGATTCTTGTCTCCACTCTTGACGAAGCGGAGTCCGTCTATCGGCAGTTGTACGAGCATCACGCTCCGCTGATGCGCTTTCTGGCCGATCTGAAAATTCCTCTTCCTAATGCGTTTCATACGACCGCCCAGTATGCCCTGAACAGCCATCTGCGGCTGGCGCTGGCGGCGGCAGAGCCGGATGTGACGCGCGTACGAACACTGCTCGAAGAGGCCAAACGAGGGCAGGTGGAACTGGACAAGACAACGCTTGAGTTCACCTTTCGCAAGACTGTGGAAGCTCTGGCTCACCGCGTGTCTCAGGACCCTGTGCGTTTGAGTGAGCTCCGGCTGCTGGCCACGGCGGTGGACCTGGCCACCTCACTCCCATTCCCTGTGACGCTGTGGTCGGTGCAAAACATCGTTCACGATTTGCTGCGAGACTTTTACCCATTGATGATCGACACCTCCAGTACTCCCAGCGAGGAAGCCGGGCAGTGGGTGGAGTTGTTCCGTGACGTGGCAAAGAAGTTGTCCTTTAAGGTCGCCTGACCTGCATGCGGATCCCTTCTGCTACGTATCGCGTTCAGTTCAATCGCGAGTTCCGATTTGCCCATGCGCTGGAAATCGTTCCTCATCTGCAGCGTCTCGGCATCTCGCATTTGTACGCATCCCCAGTATTCGCAGCTCGTCCGGGCAGTATGCATGGGTATGACGTCACTGACCCAAACCGACTGAATCCGGAGCTTGGTGAACCGGCGGAGTTCTATACGCTTTGCGACGCTCTGCGTGCGCACGATATGGGCCTTGTGCTGGATATCGTGCCAAATCACATGGCGGCAAGTCCGGAGAACAAGTGGTGGATGGACGTGCTGGAAAACGGGTCTGCGTCCCAGTATGTGATTTACTTTGGAATCCACTGGGATTCCCGCGACGTTGCTGACGAAAAAATCTTCCTTCCCATACTGGGCAACTATTACGGCGCGGTGCTGGAAGCTGGTGAGCTGAAGCTGAGCTACGCAGAGGGCAGCCTGTATCTCAACTACTGGGAAACGAGGCTTCCCCTGGCACCCGCCAGCTACGCGGCAATCGTGCGACCTGCCTGCGAAGTGTTTCCAGACAATCCCGATGTTCAGTTTTTGCTCGAGTCCATGGAGCGGCTTCCGTCCCTCGCGAGCATGGAGTGGGAAGCGATGGAACGGCGGGAGGTTGAGAAAGAGAACATCAAAACACGGATCGCTCACCTGGCCAGTGCCGTCCCGGGTTTTGAGGATGCCCTGCAGCGCAGTATCAACGCGTTGAATGGAATCCCGGGCGACGTTGACAGCTTTGATGGTTTGCACGCGATTATCGAGGAGCAGGCGTACCGCGTCGCGTACTGGATGGTCGCCCGGGACCGGATTAACTACAGGCGATTCTTCGATGTCTCGGAGTTGATCGGAATGCGGGTGCAGCGCGAAGAAGTGTACAAGGCCAGTCACCAACTGATTTTGCAGCTGGTCGAAGAGCGGCGGATCGACGGAATCCGGATTGATCACATCGACGGATTGAACGATCCTTTGGGATATCTGGAACGCTTGCCCCGCGACGTCTACACGGTCGCGGAAAAGATCCTGGTTGGGACGGAGCAGTTGTCCGACACCTGGCCGATTCAGGGTACCAGCGGCTACGACTACCTGGGATATTCAAACTCTTTATTCGTAAATGCGGAAGGCTTTACCAGACTCGACTGGCTCTATCGCGAGGTCATCGGGTTTACTCAATCGCTGGAAGACGTGGAGTACGACCGGAAGCAACTGGCTATGCGCACGCTCTTTCCTGGAGAGATTGCCGACCTCGGCGCGGGCCTGTCCAAACTGGCTGCCGTGGACCGGTACGCTCGCGACCTGAGCCCCCGCGACATTACGCGCGCGTTGCGGGAGATCACTGCCTGCTTGCATGTTTACCGCACCTATATGCGGGACTTCTCGGTTTCCGATGTGGATCGTGAGCGCATCCTGAGTGCGATGCATGAGGCAGAGGCACGTTCGGGAGGCCTCATTGACACTCAGGCGTTTGCGTACGTGTCACGGATACTGACGCTGCAGTTCCGCCACAATATGACGGACGAATCTAAGAACGAATGGGTTCGTTTCGTCCGGCGCTGGCAGCAGCTCAGTGGTCCTGTGATGGCGAAGGGCGTAGAGGATTCGACCTTCTATGTCTATAACCGGCTGGTCTCTTTGAATGAGGTTGGGTCGTTACAAAAGCCAGTCAGTTCCGCCGAAATGCACGAGTTTTTGCGAGATCGCGCTCAGCGCTGGCCGGGAGCGATGAACGGGTCGTCGACGCACGATACCAAGCGCAGCGAAGACGTCCGTGCGCGGATTAGTGTTCTCTCAGAGATCAGCGAAGAATGGATCCGGCATGTGACACGCTGGCGGCGCAGCATGCGGGATCGCCGGGGCCCGGTCGATGATAACGAAGAGTACTTCATCTACCAGAATCTGCTGGGTGCCTGGCCTTTGGACGAGATTGAAGTTCCCGAATTTCGGGAGCGCTTTCGAAAATACCTGACCAAGTCGGCACGCGAAGCACGGGTCCACAGCACCTGGATCAAGCCAAACGAAGAGAGCGAGGCAGCACTTCATGCATTCGCAGATGTCTTGTTCGACGATCAGGTATTCCAGAAATCGTTCCAGTCGCTGCTGGCGAAGGTAGCGTATTTCGGCGCTTTGAATTCGCTTTCGCAACTGCTTCTGAAAGTGTGTTCGCCGGGAGTACCGGATTTCTATCGGGGCACGATTACCTGGGACCTCAGTCTGGTGGACCCGGATAATCGGAGACCTGTGGAATTTGCTCCGCTAACGGACTTCGACGAACCGGCTAAGCAGGTGCTTACGCACTGGCAGGATGGCCGTGTGAAGGTCTACGTGACGGAAAAGGCCCTCGCATTCCGCAGGGTACATGCCGATTTGTTTGCTGAGGGCGAGTACATTCCACTGGAAGTTCGAGGAAAGCGCTCTGCGAATGTCTTTGCCTTTCTGCGCCGGCGGGGAGATCAGCACGCTCTGGTGATGGTGCCACTGTTTCCGGCACAGTTGTCGTCTGCGCCGCGCCCTCCAGTAGGTCTGAGAGTGTGGGACGACACGATGATCGTGCTGCCGGAAGGATCGCAGCGCAACTGGCGGAATAAGTTTACAAATGAGCGCTTATCAACCGACGGTCAGATACCGGCAGCCCGCGCGTTCGCTCACTTTCCGATCGCTCTGCTTAGCTGCATCTAGTGAGATAAAGCAGCTCTGCTTGCTACGTCCGTAGACTGAGAAGGATGGACGGCCACGGTCCCAATATTGCTCTGGCAATGCTGATTATTTTCGGCAGTGCCAAACTTCTCGCTGAGCTGTTCGAACGTGTCGGTCAGCCCGCGATTGTTGGCGAGATCCTGGCGGGAGTTCTCGTCGGACCAAGCCTTCTGAACTGGATCCAGCCCAATCTCGTTTTGACGGCTCTTTCCGAACTGGGTGTGATGTTTCTGCTATTCCGTGTGGGCCTAGAGGTCAAGCCGTCCGATCTCATGAGGGTTGGCGGTGTAGCGGCTCTGGTAGCCGCACTGGGCGTGATCGTGCCCCTGGCGACCGGTTGGGCGATTATGCGGGCGGCTGGATATCCGCAGGTAGAGTCTTTGTTTGTGGGCGCTGCGATGGTTGCGACAAGCGTCGGAATTACTGCTCAGGTGCTTGCGTCGCAGGGTCTGCTCCATCTGGTCAGCAGCAAAGTAATCCTGGCTGCGGCCGTTATCGATGACGTGCTCGGACTGATCGTCCTGGCTATCGTCAGCAGCATGGCCAGGGGAAACGTGAACGTCGTCGAGATTGGAACGACCGCCGGTCTCGCCATTGGATTCACGGTCCTGATCGCAACGGTGGGCAGCAGGACGGCCGCTCGGTTTGTACCGCAAGCAGGTAAGCGGCTCCGGTCAGGAGAGGCCCAGTTCAACATTGCGCTGGTTGTGTTGTTCGGCCTGTCGGTGCTTGCGATCTATGCTGGTGTAGCTGCGATCATCGGCGCATTCCTTGCGGGCCTCGCACTGGCGGAAAGCGTGGAGCAGCGCGTTCGCGACATGGCGCACGGTATATCCGAGTTGCTTGTCCCATTCTTCCTGGCAGGCATTGGGTTGCGCCTTGAAGTGAGTGCATTTAGCGATCCCCGGTTGCTGCTGCTGTCGGTCGCGATTCTAGCGGCTGCGGTCCTATCGAAGCTGACTGGCTGTGGCCTTGGCGCGTTTCAATTAGGCTGGCGCAAGATGGTGCAAATTGGATGCGGCATGGTGCCCCGAGGTGAAGTTGGGATGGTCGTCGCGCAGCTCGGACTCAGCCTTGGTGTTATCGAAAAGCCGGTGTATGCGCTCGTAGTTTTTATGGCGGTGGCGACGACATTGGTTGCGCCTCCGCTGCTGAAGTTGTCTTTTCGCGGAGAGGAGCGGCAGGAGCAGCCAGTCGAGCAGTTTCAGATTGGGTGACGTTTATCCAATCTGGCCATTTAAGCGCCGCTCCAGCTGTTTGACCCGATCTGCCAGCTCATGAATTTGCTCGCGCTGTTCGGCAAGAAGTTTGTTTGTTGTATCTGAATTCGCGTCGATTTTTTCAGCCCACACGTCCATCCGCCCCGACCAGCGCGAGCCCGTCTGCCACAATCCGGCGTGACGGTCGAGTCGCGCAGCCTGCGCTTCGAAACGCGATGTGATGTCAGACCGGAAATCGTGGAACTCTTCACGAAAGGCTTTGATTTCGCGCTCCAGACTTTCTTTCATGTCAATAATGAGTTGTTCGAGGTGACCGTTCGCCATTGGCTGTCTACACCGGAAGGTAGCATAAGCTGGCGGGGCCAAAGGCCGGTGAAGATGAACACCTCGGAATCCTCGTGATGCGCCGAAAGCCAGGCGGGCAGCTCGTCCTAGCCCTTCACTTCGACGCGAGGAAAATCCTGTCCCGCCCGGCTCATCTGAGCGGCCCAAAAAAGGCGCGCAGGTCCTCGGCCACCAGGTGCGGAATCTCCCATTCGAGGAAGTGGCCGCCGCAGTCGATCTCGGTCCAACGGTCCACCCGCGCTGAGCGCTCCACCCATCGGCGAGGCGTGGAGAACATATCGTGCGGACTCATCAAGTAGGCCGTCGGCACATCTGGCCGCGCCCACGCGTTCGGGTCACGCGCGGTTTCGTAGTAGAGCCGCATGGAAGACCCTATTGTGCCGGTCATCCAGTAAATTGTCAGGTTGTCCAGCAGCGCGTCGCGGTCGACCCGCCTGTCGAGCGGAATCGAGATGTCGCCCCATCGCCAGACCTTTTCCACGATCCAGGCGGCGAGACCGGCGGGGCTGTCGTTCAGGGCGTGGGCGAGCGTCTGCGGCTTGGACGAATGCTCTTGTGCGTAAGCCATTTCCGACTGCGACCAGGCTTGCGCCGCCTTTACGAACGCCTGCTCCTCCGGGCCGAGATCGTCGGGAACAGGGCCGAGATACGGGTTGGTACCGCCGGTGTGTGAACCGATGATGCTGTCCGGATAGTCGGCGGCGATGCGCGCGGCGACACCCGCGCCCAGGTCGCTGGAGCGCAGGCCGTAACGCGAATAGCCCAGCACTTCGGTCATTAATGCGTGCATCAGCGGGGCGATGCGCGGCGTGCTCATCCCAGGAGCGTGGGGGATCGCCGAAAACCCGTAGCCCGGCAGCGACGGAACCACGACATCGAACGCCGGTGCGTCGGGCACATCCGGGTCGGTCAGCAGCGGTAGCAGCGACAGCATCTGCACGAACGAGCCGGGCCAACCGTGCAGCAGGAGCAGCGGGATCGCTTTACGCCCGTCGTGGCCTTTGGTGCGCTTATGGATGAAATGGATTCCAATCCCATCGATCTCGGCGATGAACTGCGGTTCGGAGTTCAACTTGCGTTCCCGCTCGCGCCAATCGTAGGCGCCGGCCCAGTAGCCGACCAATTCGCGAAGCACGGCCGAGTTCATACCGTAACCCCACCCCGAGTCCGGTATCTGATCCGGCCAGCGGGTGCGGGACAACCGCATTTTCAGATCGGCAAGTTGCTCGTCGGAGAAGGCGATCGTGAACGGCTCCGGGCCATTGGTGGATATCATCAGGCTTCTCTATCGCTCGATTGTTGTGTATCCCGTCCAGTGTAGCGGGGTGAGCTTTTCGCTTGGGCGCATGCGGATTCCCCGAGGCAGCTGTCAGCTCGGCCATCTCCGCGCGCTGGCGCAACGCGTCAAAGTGGCAGACGGGGAGTCCGCATCATAAATCGCGCACGAACCTAATAAGAAACGCTAGCCGCAACAGGTGGGCAATGGGCTACAATCGGCGGGCCCGGCCGGTTACCGAACTGGCGGGCCATGCTCGACGAAGATTAGCACTACATCTTCGCTATAGCCCTCCAGATCCGCCCGGCACGACTTGGGATCCAATTCGACGCAGTTGGATGTGCGGTGTCGCGACACTCTAAGCCAAGCGAAAGGAACTTAGCGGCACTCTAATTCAAGATGTCGTCGCACGTCTCGATGCCTCGGCAGGCAGCTCGCGGTCCCCGAATTGCCAGGCAGGAACGAGACGCACCTGAGCAATGCGCCAGCGATCGTCCAACTTGACCA
>JACMLA010000607.1 GCA_014379815.1 Bryobacteraceae bacterium
CTGTGTGATCCAATTCTCCACCTGGACGGGCTTTGCGCCCTTCACGACAATCAGCTCACGTTCCGGGCGCGCCTGGATCGGCTGACCCCGGAACAGATATTGCCCGGTTTGCAGGTTGAACCGTTCGGCGTACAGATCCTGCACGTCGAAATGCAGATTTGTCACGCCCCATGCGATACGTTCATTGTGCCCGATGATCACAGCTGGGACGCCGGGCAGAGCGAAACCGGATACATGCAATCCGGGCGCCTCTACATGAACCATGTGCCACGTCGAGGGAACACCCCATTCCAGATGCGTATCGTTGGCCAGCAGGGGCTTACCGGACGCCGTATGCTTACCACTGAGAGCCCATGCGTTCGAACCTGGCTGATACTCCAGTCCGGTACGAGGAGGAAACAGTTCCCTCGCGAGAGCCCAGTTCGGACCCGCGTACATTGCCGTTCTGGTAATGTCGGTATCCCACGACGTCGTCAGGTCGCGAAACATTTGGAGACCGATTACCAGCGAGTCTGCTATGGTCCAATGCCGCGGCTCAAATTGAAGCAATGTAAATTCCAGCGGCAAGGAACCCCGGTGAGTCTCGATGAAATGGTTTACTCCCCTCGCGTAAGCAGCGGCCCATTTACGATCGTCGGGAGGCAGTACACGAGCGTGTTCTTCCGCAAGCCGGCGCATTCGCAATCGGCGCGTTTGCCGGTCGATCTCCACCGTAGAAGCTCCGATAACCTCCGACAGCTCGCCTGCGGAGAAGCGCCGCAGACCTTCCATTTGCCACAAGCGATCCTGTGCGGTCGCGTAGCCCTGCAGGAATAGAGCGTCCTCGATAGTGGCCGCCTTTATGTGGGGAATTCCAAGAGAATCCCGCGTAATTGTGGCTTCCTGAGAGACTGGCGCGCGGATCTCTCCAGTGGCCTTAGGAAGAGGTCTCCAGGCGTACCAATAGACAAGCCCGGCAGCCAGCACCACCATCGCTGCAATGAGCCAGTTAAAATATTGTAAGACCCGGTTGAGCCGCACGTTCCGAGTTTAGCGGACCACCATCGGAGTATTTTCCTGTAAATGGACGCAGGTACTATAAGTTCCCGCCTGGTTCTTGTCGCGTTCATCCTCATGGCAAACGCGTTCTTCGCCTCCTCGGAGACAGCGCTGCTGTCTGCCCGCAAGTCCCGACTGATCCAGCTGGCAGAGTCCGGTAATCTGGGCGCGCAGGCAGCCCTCAGTCTGCTTGGAAATCCTGAGCGTTTGCTGAGCGTGGTGCAGGTAGGGGTCACCCTGTCGAGTCTGGCGCTAGGGTGGGCTGGCGAAGAAACGATCTTCAATTTGCTTTTTGGGTTTATCTCGCCGTTTGCCACAGACACGACACGGGGCGTTCTGCACGCGATCGCATTCACCCTCTCATTCGTGATCATGACGTTCAGTCACGTAGTGCTTGGCGAAGTTATCCCTAAGAATCTCGCGATTGAAAAGTCGGACCGCCTGGCTATCCTTGTGGCACCCGTACTGCTGGTTTTCTACCGCATCACCGGACCTTTCGTCCTTGCGATCGAGAAATCCTCAACTACTTTGAGCCGCCTGATCGGCCTAAGTGGGGAGCAGCACGCCGGGGGACACTCGGCCGAAGAACTGAAATACATCCTCAGCGTGAGTCGCAGGGAGTTGCAGCAATTTGAGCGGGATTCGATGACCCGCATGCTGGATCTGAGCAACTACTACGCGCGGGAAGTTATGGTTCCCCGAACCGCAGTGGTTTCCGTATCGGTCGACGCGACGCTCGATCAGGTCCTGAAAACCTTCCTCGAGCATCTTTACTCCAGAATGCCGGTATATGAGACCACCACGGAAAACATAATCGGCATTCTCCATTTCAAGGATCTGATCCGTGTCTGGGAAGAGCGTCGCGCGGCAACCGAACGTCACCGGCCCATCCGCCCATTCCGTCTTCGCCGTATCGTGCGCAAACCTCTGGTGGTTCCGGAAACAAAGCCTTTGAACCAGCTCATCAGTGACTTTCGCCATCACCACACGCATGTAGCGATTGTGGTGGATGAGTTCGGCACGATCAGTGGTCTCGTGACACTGGAAGACGCCCTGGAACAGATCTTTGGAGAGTTTGAAGATGAGCATGACGAGCGCCGCGCCGCGCCAGCTTCGAAGGAAACCGGTACTCTCGAACTGGAAGGCACAACGTCAATCAGAGATCTGGAAACGCAGTACGGATTTGAGCTGCCGGGTGACGCCGGCTTCGAGACACTGGCCGGTTTTCTGTTGTTTCAACTGGGACAGATTCCCTCCACAGGAGATACCGTGGATTATGGCGGACGCCGATTCACGATTGCGGGGATGGACCGGAACCGGATTGCTCTGGTACGCATTGAGGAAACCGATTCGCAGGCTGCATGAAATCGCTTGCCCAGTTCATACGTTTATCATTTGATGGAGCCTCGTGAGATGTCGCTAGCCCCGCCGATAGAAAACAATGAAGAACAGGCTCTCGTTGACCGTGCGAGAGCCGGCGACGCAATGGCATTTAGCGCGCTTGTGGATAAGTATGAGCGCAAGATTTTTCGCCTTGCGAAGCATATAACTCAAAACGACGAAGATGCTGAGGATGTTCTTCAGGAGAGCTTCATGAAAGCGTACTCCAACCTCGATACTTTTCAGGGTCAGTCGAAGTTCTACACCTGGCTGGTCCGTATCTCGGTCAATGAAGCGCTGATGAAGCTGCGGAAGCGGAAGTCGGATCGCACCGTCTCGCTCGATGAGCCGCATGAGACCGAAGAGGACACCGTCACTCGTGAGATTGCAGTGTGGGAAGACGACCCGGAACAAAAGTATTCGCGCGAAGAATTACGCGGTATTCTCGACAAAGCGGTGGACAGCTTAAAGCCAGGTTTTCGCACCGTTTTCGTTTTGAGGGACATCGAAGAACTGTCGACCGAGGAGACTGCAGAAGCCCTCGGAATTTCGATACCGGCGGTAAAAAGCCGCCTTCTTCGCGCACGCCTCCAGCTTCGCGAAAGGCTGACGAGGTTGTTCAAGCGGAAGGGGGACGACGTCTTTGCTTACATGTAAGGATTTTTTAAACGAGTTAAGCAGCTACCTGGACGACAGTCTGGATCCCGAAATCCGGGCCCGTCTGCACCAGCATGTGTCGGAATGCCCAAACTGCTGGGTTGTCCTTGACACCACGCAAAAGACGATCCGTGTGTTCAAAGGTATGGAACCGCAAAACATACCTGCAGACATTCACTCGAGGCTGGTCTCCGCACTGCAGAAACGTATCGCCAGCCGTGGCTCCAGCGCAGCGGGCAAAAGCGGGAATTAGGTCTTCCTGGCTGCGGACTTTAGTCTGCGAACTTTAGGCTGCGGACGAGTCGGAAATCGCTCAGGTTTGCGAAGCAGGAGTGGGCGGAGCAGCAGGCGGTGGTGCAGCAACTTTCTTCCTGGCGCGTGTTGCCCTTTTCTCTACAGGTGGCGTACGATCGCTTTTCTTTAACGAGGCTAGCGCCATCGAAGAAATAAACTTTTTTTCACCATGGTCGTCGAACTTAATGACGATATACTCGTCGGTACAAGTAACCACGGATCCAAGTCCAAATTTGCCATGTTCCACCTGAGCGCCAGGGGCATAGGGTTGCTTCGTGGCCATCGAAACCTCTCTCCAGAACTTCTGTAATGCATTCTACCACAATTAGTTAGCTTTCTGTTTCAGACCGAAACCAGCACCGTCCCGGTAGCGTCTGCCCCAGCGTGAAGCTAGCCGGACTATTTGTACTCGCCGCATGTGCCCTGTTCGCCGCGGAAACCAGTGCTGCTGTCCCCCGGGAGCGTTTCGTACTGCTCCTCCACGATCAGCCTCTGGGGGCTGACCCAGAGACTCCGGTCAACGGCAAGGCGATGACGAAATCAGCACGGGCGGGAATGCTTGCGGCTAAGCAGCAGACCCTCAGAGCGGCTCTCGCGGAACGCAAGATTTCTATCACGGCCTCCGACCAGATTTTGGTCAATGCCGTTTTTGTCGAAGCTCCCGCAGGTTCCAGGGCCTTGCTGCAGGCACTCCCCGGAGTCGACCGCGTCGAGCGACTCCGGCCTCTCAAACGTCATCTGGATACGGCGGCCAGTCTGCTGAATGTGTCGGCTGCGTGGTCTGCCGTCAATGGCGAACAGAACGCGGGTGCCGGAGTGAAGATCGCGATTCTCGACACCGGCATCGATATTTCCCACCCGGCCATGCAGGACGCCTCCCTGCAGTATCCCGAGGGATTTCCCAAGTGCCGCCAGGAAGCAGGCGAGTGCGCCTTCGTCAACACCAAGGTTGTCGCCGCGCGCAGTTACGTTAGCATGCTCGTCGGCACCAACCCGGCTACTTCGCGGCCTGATGACCTCTCCCCACGCGATCGGGTAGGACACGGTACTGCGGTCGCAGGGATAGCCGCAGGCGTCCGCAGCACTGGCCCGGCGGCCACCATTACCGGAGTCGCCCCTAAAGCATGGCTTGGTAACTACAAGATCTTTGGCTCTCCCGGAGTGAATGGCACTTTCACATTTGAGGATGTGCTGGTTACCGCCCTACGCGAGGCGATTGCGGATGGTATGAACATTGCCGTTGTAACCATCGGAGTACCTGCTGAGTGGGGACCTGGCGACACCGGAGGCACGTGTCAGAGGGCCGGTTCTCAGCCTTGCGACTGGAGGGCTGCCGCAGTAGAGAATGCGGTTCGTCAGGGAATCACCGTGGTCGTGTCCGCTGGAAACGACGGGGACAATGCGACGATCTATCCCGCTTTCAATTCCATCAACAGCCCTGGCACGGCACCTTCCGCGATCACCGTCGGAGCGAGCACAAACTCACATATCTATTACCAGTCCATTCGAATCAATGGACCGGGTGTACCTGCGGATATCGCTCGGATTAACACTTACTTCACCGATGGTCCCCGACCCGCAACCGGATTTCAGGCCTCTCTTCGGGACATTAACGACTCCGCCTGCAATGCCCTCAGCCCGGGCTCTCTGACCGGAGTCATAGCCGTTATCCCGCGAGGAGATTGCGAGTTTCCGGTCAAGATTGCGAACGCCCAGCGAGCCGGCGCTGTTGGAGTCATCTTCTATCAGTCGAATCAGAATGCGACCGGAACGTTCCGCATACGAGGTGCGGAGGAGACCGGAATTCCTGCCGCACTCATCGGCAGCCGGGTGGGTTCGTCCTTAAGGAATTACATTGGCCAGCAGCCCTCTGCCACCGCTACATTTGACCCGGTCTATGTGTCCATCGCAACTACCGAGTTCGATACGATGGCGTCCTTTTCGTCAAGAGGTCCATCGATTCGGGAAGGCGCGCTGAAACCCGAACTGGTTGCTGTCGGCACAGACCTGTACACCGCGACGCAACGCTTCGACCCGAATGGTAATCTGTACGATCCCTCGGGATACACGGCCGCCCAGGGAACCAGCTTTGCGGCACCGTTTGTCGCTGGCGCCGTGGCACTCGTCAAGCAGCGATATCCCTCGATGACACCCTTGCAGCTGAAGTCCGCGGTAGTGAATACGGCAGACAACCGCATTCAGGACATTGACGGAACCCGGGTAATCGTGGCTGGTGGACTCGACCAGGGTGCGGGTAAGCTGAACGCGGGTGCGGCCGTCCAGACGAACGTGACCGTTGAGCCATCGACACTGTCGTGGGGCGTTCTCGGCAACACACTTCCGTCGACTGCTACTTCTTTGCGATTTTGCAATTTCGGGACCAGCGGAGTGAATCTGCGGGTGTCTGTGGCGCCCCTTCCAGGGCAGAACAGCTCCGCATCGGTCAACCTGAGTGGCGGCAACAGTGTCAGCGTGCAGCCCGGAGCTTGCAACTCCAATCTCAGCGTGCGTCTGACGGGATCCCGACCTCGCGCCGGTGTTTACGAGGGCGATGTCCTCATCACAGGAGGCACGGTTCCGCTTCACATTCCTTATCTCTATGTCGTCGGTGACAACATACCCTTCAGTGCGTTTCCTCTGGTGGGAGACCGCTTCGAAACCACACCCGGTGTTGCCAGAGACCTGGTGTTCAAGGTTGTGGACCGCTTCGGAGCTCCCGTCAGCAATGCGAATGTACGCTTTCAGGCAGTGACCGGGGGCGGGTCTATCGCCAGCGAAGGCAGGACCACGGATGCGTTAGGGATCGGTTATGCCAGCGCCGTTATCGGTCAGACAATTGGCGATCAGTCTTTCTTCTCGTTTATCGGCAATGAACCCAACTTCGGACTCTTTTTCAGCGGCATCGTCCGACCCTTGCCTACGATCAGCGCTAATGGCGTCGTGGACGCGGCAAGCGGAGAAGCTGGCCGTGCTTTCGCTGCCGGTTCGTATGTGAGCATCTTCGGGCAGGGTCTCAGCGATAGTCTCCGCGAGTTCAACACGCCGTATCTGCCGATCTCGCTGGCTGGCGTCAGCGTCAGCTTCGATGTGCCCTCGGCAAACGCGAGTTATCCCGCCCGCCTGCAGGTTGTCAGCCAGGGACAGATTAATGTGGTGCTGCCGTGGGAGTTGCAGGGCGCCCCGTCGGCACAGATGAAGGTCTCTATTGGCGACAACTCTTCCGAACTTGTCACGATACCTCTTGCAGCATCCGCGCCGTCTGTTTTTGAGTACACGGAAGCTTCTGGACAACGCCTCGCAGCAGCAGTTAGTGACGGTCGCGTTGTCGGCACAGCAGCACCAGCGCGCAGGGGAGCTATCGTCAGCATCTATGCCAATGGCCTGGGCCCGGTCGACAACCAGCCGGC
>JACMLA010000608.1 GCA_014379815.1 Bryobacteraceae bacterium
CCGGATCCGTCGCACCTCCTGAAGCAATCAACGCTGAAGCTCTTTCCGTTACCAGCAATCAGCAGCTGGTCGATGCGGAAGCGACTTTGCAGCAGCGGGAAACGCAGCTGAAAAACCTCATCAGCCGGACCGGTACCGCCGACCCACTTCTTGTCAGCACGCGCATCGTGCCAATCGACCGCATTACCATTCCGGACCGCGAGGACCTGCCTCCGGTTGAAGAACTGGTCAAGCTCGCCATCGCCAACCGGACAGACCTTCTCAATCAGCAGGCCAGCTTCGAAACCAGCGAAATCAATGCGCTCGGCACACGAAACGGTCTCCTACCCTCGCTGACCGCCTTCGCTGCTGCCCAGAACGCGGGACTCGCAGGAACGCCACGATTTGTGACCCAGGCTCCGGGGCAGCCACCCCAGGGTCCTGATCCGTTCTTCATCGGGAACGTCGACACCGCGCTCGGTCAGGTGTTCCGCCGGAACTTCCCCACCCAGCGTGCTGGCGTGTTCCTCTCCGCGACGCTTAAGAACCGCCAGGCGCAGGCCGACTACGCCATCGATCAGCTGCAGCTTCGTCAGAACGAACTCAGCAATCGCAAGAACACCAGCGAGGTTCAGGTTGCCGTACTCAACTACATCGTCCAGGTCCAGCAGGCGCGGGCCCGGCACGAAGCGACCGTCCGCAACCGGGTTCTCCAGCAGCAGCTGTTCGAAGCCGAGCAAAAGAAGTTTCAGCTCGGTGCATCGATCCCCTACAACGTCATCACGCAACAGCGGGACCTTGTCAACGCTCAGGCGGCTGAGTTGAACGCGCTGATTACATACAGCAACGCACGCACGGGCCTCGACCAGACTACCGGTCGCACCCTCGAAGCCAACAACGTGTCGCTCACAGAAGCCCGTGACGGTCGCGTCAGCCGCGTGTCCACACCATCGGAAGCGCCAGTTCCGCAGCCGTAATCCCTTCGATTACCTCGTGCGTTCCCGGATCGTTCTGGTAGCCTTCGCCATTTCCTGCGGGGTCCTCTACCCGGCCCTGCTGCCCCTCTGGGAAGGCTTCGACGAACCCTTTCACTACAGCTACGTCCGTCACCTGACCTGCACCGGCACACTGCCGACGCTCACGCAGTCGAGCTTGTCGGCCGAGATCGTCGCATCCTTCCAACTCGCTCCGCAGAGCCTCTCTGTGGCTCAGAACATTCCAGGTGTACTGACCTACGGGCAACATCTCGCCCTGTCAGTGGCGGAGCGCGCCGAACTCCGGCGAAAACTGGAAATCATTCGGCCAGATTGCACATTCAGCAGAGGTGGAAACTACGAGGCTCACCAGGCACCAATTGCCTACGCGATCCTTGCGATCTTTCCCGCGGGATCCCTTCTGCAGCACGTCCTGCTTCTCCGCATCGCAGGAACTCTGCTTGCTATCGCGATATCGTTTGTCGCGGTCTCCTGGCTGGCCCAAATACTTGCAACGAGCCAGGCAGCAACCAACGCGGTTCTGCTCTGCATGTTCTCCAGCCAGATGTACTGGGCAACTATCGCGCATGTGACCAACGACTGGCTTGCCGTTCCCCTCGTTATGCTGGCATTTAGCGCAATCGCGGCACTCGCTGCGAATCCTTCCCGAAAGCGCGCTCTGATCCTCGCGGGCGTCCTGAGTGCCGGACTGCTAACAAAGGCCTATTTTCTGGCAATCTTCGCCGCCGCAATCGTCTCTACCCCGCTACTCGCGAGACGCTATCTCCCAACTGTTGCGGCCCTTCCAGTCCTCGTGTGCGGCTGGTGGTACTGGAGGAACATCACCCTGTACGGCAACATCACGGGTATGCAGGAAAGCCTGCATGGCACGACAGCCACTGATGTCCTTCGCGCCGCAACAGTAATGGACTGGCCCCGCCACATCGGTCACATGGCGCACGCCACGTTTTGGACCGGCAACAATTCGTTTGGGGCATTCTCAAACACAACCGTCAACCTCGTCCTGATCCTGCTCTTCATTGGCTTCGTTTCGTATCTGCTAACCATCAAGTCTTACGGAACCCGCGCCGAGTTCTCGCTGGCAGTCGGAGTCGCCTTCTTCGTAACAGCAATCGCATGGTCGGCCGCTACGTCGTACGCGGATTCCGGTGGCATCACCATGGGAGCAAGTCCCTGGTACGCGCAAGGCCTGCTTGCGCCTGTACTGACGATCGTGACCCTCGGGTTCTGGCGCTCAGGACGCCTGGGCCGATTCCTCCTGCAACTGCAATGCGCCCTGTGGACCTGGGTCCTGCTTCTGACCTTTGCAGTGAAACTGATTCCCCTGTATAGCGGGCACGCAGCCCGCGGTAAGCTTCAGAACCTCTGGAGCTTCACCGGCTCTGGCAAGGGCTCCGAAATTCTAAATCACACCGCAATGCTGCCATCGGCGGCCATATACGGCCTGACATTCCTTACCCTGCTGCTCAGTCTTCTCTCCGCTGCTGTGACCATAACAACGCTTACAGGGAAAAATCCGAGGTAAAATACCAATCAGTTTTTCCGTTTGTGACTGATTTGTGAAAACTCCAATGTTGCCGCCCGATGAAGCCGCCTTATCTACCCTGACCCTGGATAGCGAAAACATCAGCAGAACGCCAGAGACTGCGGAGCAGGAGCCAGAGCAGGAAATGGCAAGGCTCAGGAAGCAGCTCTCTGAATTTGCCGAGTACGTCAGCACCACAAAAGCCCAGCTCGCGACTGCGGCCGATGAGCAGCGCGCCTCCAGCGAAGAAATCAGCAGGGTTAAGGAAGAACTCGAGGGCATTAACGAAAAGCTCGGCACGACCAAAGACGAACTCCGTTCCGCAGTTCAGGAGCTGCTTGCCGTAAACGAAGAACTGCAGAGCCGGAACCACCAGCTCTGCATCCTCAACGACGATCTGAATAACGTCCTGTCTGCTGTCAATACTCCCATCGTGATGGTGGATCGCAGCCTCCACCTCCGGCGTATTACCTCCGCGGCAGAAGAGCCTTTAGGCCTGACAGATTCTGATGTGGGACGGCCGGTAGCTGATCTCGCGGAAAGGACAAAGATCGCCGATATCGGGCAACTGGTCCAACAGGTAATTGGCACGTCCGCTTCTGAAAGTGGAGCCGGCCAGGACAACCTCAACAGCTGCGAGCTGGAAGCCACAAATCGGGAGATGCAGGATCACCTCGGCTGCTGGTGGAGCCTTGCCATTCGTCCCTACCGGACCGCGGATAATCGGATCGAGGGAGCTGTGCTCACCTTCTCCAACATCGACAATTTGAAGCGCAGCCTGCAATCCGCCGAGGAGTCAAGGGACTATGCCGACGCTATCGTAGACACTGTCCGGGAGCCCCTGATCGTGCTGAACCCGGAGCTTCAGGTCGAACGGGCAAACAACGCGTTCTACCGGATGTTTGGACTAACAAGAGAAACAACCGAAGGGCGGCTGCTTTACGAACTGGAGGATACCGAATGGAACATCCCCCAGCTCAGACACGCGCTCGAAGAGATCCTTCCCCGCAATTCTTTCTTCCAGGATTTCATGGTCGAGCACCACTTTCCCCGGATCGGTATCCGAAGTCTTTCGCTCAACGCTCGTCGTATCTTCCAGCGGGGTCAGAAAGTCAGGCGCATTCTGCTGGCCATGGAAGATCTCACCGAACGTGTCGCCATCGAGAACAAACTCGTACGCTCCAATGCGGATCTCGAGCGTTTCGGCTACATCATCGCTCACGATTTGCAGGAGCCTCTCCGAACGATAGGCATCTATGCGCAGTTAATTGTCAAACGCTATCGCGGAGCGCTCGATGCGGACGCGGATCAGTTTCTGCACTTTGTAGACGATGGGGTCTTGCGAATGCAGGCCCTGATCCGGGACCTCCTCACGTATTCACAAGCCGGAGCAGAAGACCGGATCGTGGAAGAGGTCAACGTGGAAAAAGCCTTGAAGGAAGCACTGCTGAGCTTGAAGGCTTCCGTAGAAGAATGCAACGCCCTGGTGAATCACAGCGATCTTCCTACTATCCAGTACAGTTCCCGTCATCTGGCCCAGGTGTTCCAGAACCTCATAGGCAACGCCCTGAAGTACCGGAGCAGCCAGCCGCCGCAGATCGCTGTCTCCGCAGCACGGGGCCAGCGGGAGTGGATATTCTCAATCAAAGATAATGGCATCGGATTTGAATCTTCGGCAGCCACCCACATCTTTGATGTCTTCAAGCGGCTTCACGGTCGGGAGTACGCCGGCACCGGAATCGGCTTAGCCATCTGCCACCGAATCGTCGATCGCTACGGCGGCCGGATCTGGGCCGAGTCCGAGCCCGGTGTCGGCTCATCGTTTCACTTCACGATTCCAGCGGTCTCTTGATATTCTGTTCCCGTGCGCTCCATTGCCACCTTCCTCGCGCTGGTTACTCTAACGCAGGCCGGAGAACTACATCAAGCAGTTCGTCCATGCGATGGTGGCCTGATGCGAAAACTGCTTTCCCGCCACCCGTCATTGAACGAATCAGACGAGAACGGGATGACACCATTGCAGATCGCGGTGTCTTTTCGCCAGACAGAATGCGTGGCCCTGCTCCTCAAAGCCGGAGCGGATCGCAATGCGCGTGATCGGCAAGGCCGGACCATACTGGAAGCAACCGAGGACATCGCGGACCCGCGGGATCGGGCAATGATGGCGTACATGGTTAGGAATTTTTACGTCAAGGGGCCTCAGGAGCCTGTGGGACCGAAACCGTGGTCACTGGAGTATTCGGCGATGCGTCGGCAACCCGATGTCACCAAAATGCTGCTTACGCTAGGTGCAGATCCAAACTTGCCTGGTACCGGGGGGACAACGCCGCTTGCGGATGCTGCATTAAAAGGCGACGTGGAGAGTCTCCGCATTTTACTTGCGCACGGCGCGCGGCCCCACGCAATCAGTAATGCAGGCACGCAGCCGATACATGATGCTGCGCTCGGAGACAACGCGGAGGTCATTCGGGAGCTGGTGACGCATGGAGCAGATGTGAATGCTCGCACCCGGGAAGCGTTGCAGACGCCGCTTCACTTAGCAGCATCGATGGGCAAGAGGAAAGCCGTAGAATCGCTCCTCTCACTCGGTGCGGATCCGAAAATCAAGGACGCAAACGGGCGGACGCCAATCGAGGCTGCCGAACGAGCTGGCCAAACCGATGTGGTCACTTTTCTCAGAAAACTGCCCTGAATCAGTGCGATCCAGAGCCCGCCGTACACTTCTCCCGCGTAAATACCCAGCCATCTAATTGGCAGCGAAACGTCAATACTCCCCAGCACGTGCTGGCACCCGCGGGCACATCCTTGCCCTCCCACAAGCAACCGGATTTGCGTGGCAGAGGCTTCTCAGCGAGCAGCCGCACCAGCCTCGCATCGAGTGACTTGACGGTCCAGTCCGGACGAGCCCAGACGTCCTCGTAGCGCAGCACGCGAAGGGTAGGGAAAAACGAAACCAATTCGTTGTTCTCGAAGAAAGCCCCAGCCGGCCAAACCCTCTTGGAGTCAACATGCCGGTCTTCCACGACCACCGCTCCGCCGTGCTTGAGGGCACGTGCCACCCGAGGCGCGAGTAACCTGGTAGGCTCGTACAAAATCACAATCAGATCCCACTGATCCTCGCCCAAATCAAACTCCTCAAAGGTCTTGACGACTGCCGTCAACTGCAAGCCAAGCCGCGCCGCTTCGAGTTTTGCGAGACGCACACCTTCATCGGATGCATCGACCCCAGTCACATCCCATCCTTGTTGCGCAAGATAGATGGAGTTGCGCCCCTGCCCCATGCCCAGATCCAGTGCTCTCCCCGGCGTTCGCCCATGGATCGCCTCGACGAGGAATGCATGGGGCTTAGAAGAGGGCTATAGCGAAGATGTGGTGCTCATCTTCATCGAGCATGGCCCGCCAGTTCGGTAACCGGCCGGGCCCGCCGATCGTAGCCCATTGCCCACCTGTTGCGGCTAGCGTTTCTTATTAGGTTCGTGCGCGATTTACGATGGGGCCTCGCCGTCTGCCACTTTGACGCGTTGCGCCAGCGCGCGGAGATGGCCGAGCTGACAGCTGCCTCCGGGAATCCGCATGCGCCCCAAGCGAAAAGCTCACCCCGCTACACTGGACGGGATACACAACAATCGAGCGATAGAGAAGCCTGATGATATCCACCAATGGCCCGAAGCCGTTCACGATCGCCTTCTCCGACGAGCAACTTGCCGATCTGAAAATGCGCTTGTCCCGCACCCGCTGGCCGGATCAGATACCGGGCTCGGGGTGGGGTTACGGCATGAACTCGGCCGTGCTCCGCG
>JACMLA010000609.1 GCA_014379815.1 Bryobacteraceae bacterium
TCCGAGGTACCTTCGGCTCGCTCCACTGGATTCCCCAAGCTAGCTGTGACCGGGAATCAGATCCTGCTGGCCTGGCGCGATGGTCAGGTCCGTACCGCATTTATTTCAAAAGATCAGCTTGTCGTTAAGGATTCCAAATGACTTGGCAAGTGTTCTATCAATTAAGGACTGCCGTATTCCTGATACTTTTCTCGCTGGCTGCACAAGCGCAATCTTCCACAGCAACTCTTTCTGGTGTGGTGCAGGATGAACAGGACCGTGTGATCTCAGCGGTGAAGCTAACTCTTCTCGATCCGGAAAAGGGCATCAGCAGACAAGCCAATTCTGACAGCAGTGGTGCGTTTGCTTTCTCTCAGGTGCCTCCGAGCACCTATGAATTGCTCGTCGACCAAAAGGGTTTTGCAAAGGCCCGCTTCACAGGACTGGTGATGAATGTGAATGACCAGAGATCCTTGCAAGTCAAGCTGAAGGTAGCCACTCGTGACGAGGCCGTTACGGTAACCGCGGACGCGCCTCTGGTGAGCCAGTCGCCTGCGGTAGCTACCGTCGTGAACCAGAAATTCATAGAGAATCAGCCCCTGAACGGGCGAAGTTTTCAGACACTTATCAATTTGTCGCCCGGCGTTGTACTGGCTCCGGCAGGTCTCGTCGATCAGGGTCAATTCTCGGTAAACGGGCAAAGGACAGGAACCAACTACTTCACCGTCGACGGTGTTGGCGCAAACTTTGGGTTGCCTTTTGCAACGAATCCTTATGAAGGCTCCGGCGGTGGAGTGCCCTCCTTTTCTGCACAGGGCGGTACCAGCGCGCTGGCATCGGTCGACGCCGTGCAGGAGTTTACGGTTCAAACATCGACCTACTCTCCCGAGTATGGGCGGCAGCCAGGAGCGCAGGTCGCCATCGTCACGCGTTCGGGCACCAACCGCCTGCATGGTTCGGCCTTCAACTATCTCCGCAACGACAAGCTGGATGCGAACAGCTGGTTCGGTAATTTCAATGGACTCAAGCGTCCTGCCTTGCGCCAGAACGATTTCGGATTTACCGCAGGTGGACCAGTCTCGCTGCCAAAGATATATGACGGCCGCAACCGAACATTTTTCTTCGTATCGTATGAAGGCCTGCGGTTGATCCAGCCTGTGATCTCTGTGCCTTCCCGCGTACCTTCCCTTCAGGCACGTCAGAATGCAACCGGTGTTCTGAAGAGTCTGCTGGAGGCTTATCCACTTCCAGTAGCGCCGCCTCTGGACGGTCTCCCCAACGAGACACCCTACGTGGCCAGCTTTTCCAATCCGTCCAACCTCGATGCCACCAGCGTGCGCATTGACCATACTTTGACTTCGCGTATCTCGGTCTTCGGCCGCTACAATTACGCGCCCTCGGAAACGCGCGAACGAGGCCGCTTTGCCACTCCAAGTTTTGTAGCGACTCTGCCTGGCAAGACAAAAACGGCCACCTTCGGTTCGACTATGTTGCTGTCTTCGACCGTCAACAACGACCTAAGGTTTAATTGGAGCCAGTCCTACGCCGCGCAAATATACGAACAGGACACTTTTGGCGGAGCAAAGTTGCTGCCTCGCGATATTCTGTTCCCGTCGTTTGCAAAGCCGGAAACTTCGCTGTTCTATCTCACGATCGGTGCAAACGACGAGAACACCATCAGCCCTGGGACTTTCAGTGCCAACACTCAGAATCAATACAACGTGGTCGACACGCTGAACTGGAATGTGGGAGCTCATTCGCTGAAAATCGGCTTCGACTACCGTTATCTTGCGCCCTCGATTGGAGGCCGGCTGTACTCCAGGGTACTGACCGTTCCGACTATCACGCAGTTGACAACCGGAATCATTCCAACTGCTGACGTCCGGCAAGTGGACACCTTTCTGGAACCCCGCTATTCCAACACCTCGGTCTTTTTTCAGGATGCGTGGCGCGTGCGGCCAGGCTTGACGCTGACCTATGGAGTTCGTTGGGAAGTAAACCCCGCACCCTCGGATGCCAATGGAAATGTACCGCTGACCGTCACCGGGCTGGATAGCCCAACAACCGCAAAACTCGCGCCAGCGGGAACGAAGCTTTACGAGACTACCTACGGCAACTTCGCCCCGCGCGTGGGGATTGCCTACCAGCCATTCCGGGATCGCGGGACCGTAATCCGGGCCGGTTTTGGCACGTTTTACGATCTTGGCTATGCCTTCACCGGAACCGCGCTCAGCCCCGGGAACTATCCCTTCTCAAGAATACGGACGCTGACAAATACTCCGCTTACCAACCCGGTGCTGTTCGACGAAGTGGGGCCGTCGAGTTTGAATCCTCCATACCCTCGTCTCTTTGCTTACTACGAAGGCTATAAGCTTCCCTATACACTCCAGTACAGCTTCGCAATTGAGCAGTCGCTTGGTAGCTCCAACTCGCTTGCTCTTTCCTACGTCGGCGCAGCGGGAAGACGGCTGGCGCGTGTAGAAAGCTTACGCTCACAGTTCTTGCAGAACCCGGATTTCACACGCATCGATGCGGTAAACAATGAAGCGTACTCAGACTACAATTCGCTGCAGGCGCAATTCAAAAGGCGCATGACGCGGGGCCTTCAGGCATTGCTGTCCTACACCTGGTCCAAGTCCCTGGACACGGCTTCGGATGAATCCATCTCCAACTTGCAGGCACCTTCGACGCGGCTCAGTCCATCGCTGGATCGTGGTCCCTCTTCATTTGACTTTCGTCATGCATTCACTGGCTCGGCCAGTTACGAGATTCCGGTTCCGACTTCCAGCCGGTTGGCGCGGGCCATTGTTGGCGGATTCGCGTTCGACTCGGTCGTCCGGTTGAGAACAGCTTCGCCGGTATCGATCGTGACAGGGCGCGATCCACTGGGACTTGGCTTGACCAATGTAGCCCGCCCCGATCTTGTGTCAGGAGTGCCTCTGTACCTGTACAGTGACGCTTTGCCTGGCGGAAAGCGACTAAACCCTGCTGCCTTTGACGGGGCAACTCCTCTCGCTCAGAACAGGCAGGGAACGCTAGGCCGGGGAACGCTGAGAGGCTTTGGATTGCAACAAGTGGATCTGTCGCTGCGACGCAGGTTTACCCTTCTCGAAGGACTTCAACTCGACTTCCGGGCGGACGCCTTCAACCTGCTCAACACACCCAATTTTGCCAATCCAAACGGAGTCCTGACCAACCCGAACTTCGGTCGGTCCACGCAGATTTTGAGCACCGGTCTCGGTGGCTTGAATCCTCTGTTCCAGGTCGGAGGTCCGCGCTCCATGCAACTTGCTCTGCGTCTCCAGTTCTAGGGTGACGCGGGAATAGCGGGGCACCCGGAAGCCCCGCTTCTTTATCTCGCGGCCGGCGCTGAACCCGTTGCGGGGTTATACCGTGGGTTCTTAGGGGAAATAGGGTTCGCCGCCGGATCGCGGTCGAACGAGGGCGTCGCTGCACTTTCTACCCAGGCGGTGTATGTTAAGTCCCGCAGCATCCCCGCGGCGGATGAGAGCCTTTCGAAGACGAGACTCCTGGCTCCTGCATGGTCTTTCTTTGCGTAGGCTCCTTCCGCGTCGAGTACGTACACCGCTTCCACGTGAGTGAACGCGAGATCCAGATGCGCCAGAATCGCTGTGAACGGATCCTGAAGCTTCTTCGCTGGCTGTACCAGATCACGGATGTCGGTCTCTTTGGCTTCTATCAGGTCGACGAATTGCGACTCAAAGCGACCGTGCACTCGGGGATCTGTGGTGTAGCCCTTTGGATTCTCTCCTTGCCAGCCATCGTGATGGATCGAATCATGCAACGGCATCGCGCCGTCCCCAACGTAGTGGCCCAGCCACCCCATGGTGTAGGCGACATCGAGCTCAGCATTTTTCGTATCTTTCCCCTGCGATTTCAGAACCCGATACATTCGCATCGCAGCTTTCAGCCGCTCATAGGTCTCGACGGCA
>JACMLA010000610.1 GCA_014379815.1 Bryobacteraceae bacterium
ACGCCCTATCGCCCGTATCGCCAGCAGGCCGATTCCCAGAACACCAGCCGTTCCCGGTTCAGGAACGCCGGAAAGCCCAACAGTATCTGTGTCGGCCACGAACGCCGCGCTTCCGCCGGAAGTCAGACCGTTGCCGAAGGTGATGTCCAGCGTGGCAAACTCGTCACCCACCGGAGCCGCCGCCGCACCAACGCTGACAGCATTGCGATAGATAGCGAGAGCATCCGCCACCGTCGACGTTGTCCCGGTTGCATCTCGCCCAAGAGCGGAGCCGGGGGTACCAGTCGTGAAACCAAAGGTTCGGTCGAAAACGGTACCCGAAGTGTTACCCGTGCCGGAAGCTCCGTTCAACACAAGTTGTGTCAGCACATCGAATGTCGAAACATTTTGCAGCTGCCAGAAATTCGAAAGCCCAAACGTGTCGCCATCTTGCACAAGACTAAACAGGCCTGGCACCGAGCATCCGCCCGCAGTGGCCGACGTAGCTGCCCAGATACAAGACTGCTGTCCTGAGGTGATGAAGGTAGCAATCACTTCGAGGCCAACCATATCTGAACCCAACGTCTGGAAACCCGTGATCCCGATAGCGCTGACTGGTGTTCCGGCATCCTCGCCGAAAGTGCTGAGAGTACCCGCTGTCAGGCTGGTGCCTAAAGACAACAGACTAAGACATAACGCTAATGACTGCTTATTCATTTCAGATGTTCTCCACTAAGTATTGAGAGACAACGCTCTCCTGGGCTTAGTGAACTCACATCCGAAAGCGTTTCATCCAAAAGCTAAACTGGCGGCCTGGGAACGACAAAACGGAGCCGAACCGGCTTTGTTCCCGGCTGCGCAGGCATAGGCTTGCACGTAAGCTGGAGCGTATCGACGGACGCCACCACGCGGGTCACGACCTGATTCAAGTCAACACCTGTCAGCACAGCGACTCGCGGTGAAGGCAGGAAAATCTCAAGGACCCTCAGCGACTCAAGATTGGTATTGCAGAGCACCACCAGTTCCTGATCGTCTTTCAGTGCATTCTGCATTGCCTGGATCTGGCCCACAATCACCATCCCAGGCCCGGCATCGGGTGCTGGAGCCGGCTTCGCTCCCGAGGTGACACCTTCAGCAATCGCACCAAGGTCCGGAGGGCGCAGCGTATCGACAACATCCTTTACGCGGTCTCCGAGTGCCTGCTTGGCAAGCTCTTTCGTCATTGCTCCAAGGTTCACAGCTTTGATGCTATCATCGGCGGAATTCATGGCCCAACGCCTGATTTCCCTCGACGCATTTCGTGGAGCAACTATAGCGCTTATGGTGCTGGTCAATAGCGCCGGGGGCTTGCCGGAAGCTTACGCACCGTTGCTGCATGCGGAATGGCACGGCTGGACTCTGACGGATACTGTCTTTCCATCTTTCCTGTGGATCGCAGGTGTTAGCCTGGCCCTGTCTTTGTCGAAACGTCTCGCGCAAGGAGCATCCCGCTCCAGCATGATCGGCCCGATTCTCCGACGCGGCCTGGTTCTCTACTTACTCGGGTTGTTCCTGTACTTACTTCCCTATTTCGACCTCGGCACGGCGCGACTCCTTGGAGTTCTCCAGCGCATCGCTATCTGCTATGTCGCCGCCAGCCTGATTTACTTGTACACCGGCGTCCGCGGACAAATCACGATTACCATGGCGTTACTGGCGACTTACTGGATCCTCATGACAACGGTGCCGGTACCTGGTTACGGAACGGGACGCCTTGATGTAGAGGGAAACGTAGCGCACTATGTGGATCGCGTGGTGCTAGGCAATCACAACTACGCCCAAACGAAGACCTGGGATCCCGAAGGTCTTGTGAGCACGCTGCCGGCAATTGCCACCGCGCTATTCGGAGTGGTCGCAGCCCAGGTCCTTCGGCTGGAGCGTTCGCTTACCTATCGCACCGCATTATTAGTCGCCATCGGCCTGGGCCTCGTCATAGCCGGCCTGATCTGCAATACCTGGCTACCGATCAACAAGAAGCTCTGGACTACATCCTTCGCGCTCTTCATGGCAGGCCTCGACTATGTGGTTTTCGCAGTCATGCTTCTGATTGTAGACGCCGCCCAAATGCATCGGGGAGTTCGTCCATTCGTGATCCTTGGCATGAACGCAATTACGATCTACATGATCTCTGAACTAGGCGAGATCTTTCTGAGTTACAGCAAACTCCGCGAAGTATTCTATACGACTCTATACGCCTCATGGCTTGATCCAAAGAACGCATCGCTGCTCTACTCGCTGACCTACGTAGCCCTGATGTTCGGAATCGCCTACGCTATGCACCGCCGCGAGTGGTTCGTCAAAGTGTGACGACTTAGGGTAAATCAGGAGGAACGGGAACATTGACCGACGCATATAACCCAAGTGCTTCCGACCAAAGCTCCTGCGCCTCGTCGCTATTCCCAGCTTGCCGTCGCACAATCGTCAGACCACGAAGAGCATTCGCGAGATCCAGCGACGGCGTATCGCTGTGACTACGGTAGATCTGTAGAGCTTCGACATACAAATCAGCAGCCAGCGCACCCCGACCCGCGTCGGAATGAATATCAGCCACGTGCCGGATAGAATGAGCAAGTCGCAAAGGCTTGTCTGCACTTCGGTAGAGCGCGGCTGCTTCTGCATAGCAAGCCACTGCGGCGTCGGCATGTGTGAGGTCTCGTTCAAGGCGCCCCAGCTCGGTAATCGCACGCGCCAAATCGAGTCCGCCACAAGTCTCCCGGCAAAGCGCAACCGCTTCGACAAGATCCCTGCGGGCATCCGCAATCCGCATCTCCCGCCGGGCAAGAGCCGCCTGTTTCAGGAGAGTGTCTACTCGTTCCGCCATAATCATTCGCAGAATAGCACCAATTAAATATCGAAAATCCAGGCTATCTGCTTCGTTACCTTAACGCCCTATGCGTTTGTCTCGGGGTCGATCTCAGTCCGGTACACAGGAGGACTGGTGTTAATGCAGGAATTTGTCGGGGGCCCCAAAAAACGTTAGGCTGACCGACAGGTTCTTAGTCTCAAGGACCGTGGAATGGGAAAGCCTTTAGCCTGCTTGCGGAAATTCGCAGTCTCGGGCTTGAAGAATAGGCTTGGGCTTACAGAGATTGTCGTTTTATGTTTCCTCATCGTCAGTTGGTCCGACTGGGGACGATGAAGAAGAAAGAAACGGTTGGATACCCCACACCGGAGAGAAGATCCAGCCAAGTCGCCAGCATCATTCGGAAAGATACTTTGGCAAAGCCCGGGATCGGGAACGGTCTTTTAGCGCTCTTCAGCAGATGTGCTGGCCCAAAATTGTTGACCGAGTGGCGGTTGTAGATTCCATTCGATATAAAAGGCCCAAGTCCTCAAGCTTTTGATCGCAAGATCTAAGTTCCGCACCAGTCAACCCAAGTTCCGGTAGTTGTGTGAAGA
>JACMLA010000611.1 GCA_014379815.1 Bryobacteraceae bacterium
ATTGTTATCCCTCTTCCGCCCGTTGTCCAGTTGCTATGGCAGATGATCCTGCTGTTCGCCGGCGGGTTTCTGGCTGTGTACTTGTATAACCGCAGGACTAAAGCAGCGGCTACGTTACGAGCCGGCGCTGCTCTGGGCTGGATGGTCGGCTTCTTTTGCTTCTTGATTATGCTGGTGCTGTTTACAGTCAGTGTCGTTGCAATGGCCGCCGGTGATGGCCTGCAGGCCTCATTCCGGGAAATGATCGCAATGCGGGGCAACGCTGAAGTAACGCAACAACTTGGTGCCTGGCTCGAGTCGCCCGCTGGCGTTGCCTCACTGCTATTCCTGATGCTGGTCACATCGTTCTTTATGTTGACCCTCCTGCCGGCAATTGGCGGCGCTCTCGCAGCAAAGGTGCTGGAGAAAGATTAGTTCAGCCGAAGCCACTAACAACTACCGCGGACTAGCTGAAACCCATCTGCTTCAGTGGATGCGGGCAGTGCTGACCAGACTAGGTCCCCACATAGTGTTTGGACCACGTAAGTGAATTGAGATGCCATAAGCCGCGTACGAGTATCCTGACGGTCGAAGCAGCTCTGGAGGTGCCGCATGACGCTGGCCCTCCAGACGGAACTGCCCTTCGAAAATCAATTTTCCGTCTCCCGACCAGACGCTGCATGGGTTCAAGTCCTGCACCGCATCAAATCGGCAATCGAACCACGTAGGCGGCGTCTTGAATCCTGCTACGTGCACTGCCTCACGTGACACCGAGGGTGGTCTTGTTAGCGGTTTCCACAGACCCAGCAAGATTCCATACTGATAAACCGGGACACCAATTAGAAGAACCAGCACGAGCCACAGAGTGGTCTGGGCAGTTCGAGAGTTAAGGAAATCGGCATTCATAAATGTAAGCAGGGCTTCAGGAGAGCAAAGGATCAGGTGTGCCGGTCTGCGCGAACCCCCTTTGCCGTAGAAGACACGAATCGCACGCTCCGCAGGGCCGCCCTGTCGGCGAAGGATCGTAGCAGCTGCTTGTCAGACCGTAGTCAACGCCGAGCCGCAAACCTTCGGTGATAATGTCTGCCTTGGTCATCGAAATCAGAGGCGCGTGTATCCTCAGCGAATCCGTCTCTTCGACTCCCGCTTTCGTTGCGAGACGGGCCATCCTCTCAAAAGCAGAGATGTATTCGGGCCGGCAGTCAGGATACCCGCTGTAGTCGAGTGCATTGACGCCGATGAAGATGTCCATGGAACCAAGGACCTCAGCCCATGCAAGTGCAAACGAGAGAAAAATGGTATTGCGCGCGGGTACGTAGGTCACCGGGATTCCGGAACCCATCGCCTCAGCATCGCGGCCTTTGGGTACGTCAATATCGGCCGTTAGCGCGGACCCTCCAAAAGCTCGCAGATCGAATTGAATCACGCGGTGCTGCGCGGCACCGAGGTGCTGGGCAACCTGCCTCGCAGCTTCCAGTTCAAACCGGTGACGCTGACCATAGTCAAAAGACAACGCATAGGGTTCAAAGTTTTGGGCACGGGCCATTGCAAGACAGGTGGCCGAGTCCAGACCTCCGCTCAGCAGCACCACTGCTTTTCGGGACATGAACTCAGGATACGGTTGCTTCGAGAAAGCTGCGCAGATCTTCTTCGCGAATCGCGGGCTCGCCCGGAGCAACGTTATCGAGCCGCCCAGTCCGCATCCAGTGCTCCAGTTCTTCCACCAGAGAATAGAGATGCTCGAATCCGCTCACGGTAAACAGCAGCGGCTGGAAACGGTCGATTTCAAACGACTGGTTGATTACCCATTCCATGCGGAGGGGGTAACGCTGCACTCCGGGCGAGGTCAACGCGTGCTCCAGTTCGCCAAACGAGCTGAGGAGTCCGCTCCCATAAGCGCGAAGCCCAATGCCGGATCGCATGAGACCGAACTCTATCGTGAACCAGAAGAAGCGGGCCATTGCCCGGACCATGCTGGTGAGGCGTGCGATCCGCAAAGATTCGTCTTTGATTTCCGAAACGATCCGGGCTGCGGTGTGGGCGCACTCTCCGAAGCGGACGAGAGTGTCTGCAAAAGCGCGGTCGGTATGCATTGGCACGTGTCCGGCAATATCGTGAAAAATATCCGGCTCCGGGAGGTAGTCCGGTTTGTCGGCCGCCCGAATGGTAATCGTTGTGGGGAATTCGCGGTTACGCAGAGAATTGAAGAAGACGAACGCAGGAACATAACCAGAAACAGCTCTGGCCTGGAACCCAGTCAGTGGTGACAGAAACCGGTTGACTTCTTCCAGTTTCGGGACAGAATCCGGGTCGAGGGAAAGCGCTGCGAGACCGTCGAGAAACCTTTCGTTCCCGTATCGCTCCCACCGCGGCTGCATCCGCTTGTAAAGCAGTCGCCATGCACGGTGGTTCTCCTCCGAATACAGATCCCAGGGCTGTTTGATGTAGAGCTTACCTTCCGCCTTTACGCGTTCGATAAACGGTGCTTTTGTGGTTGTCAGACCTTCGACACCCAGTTGCCGAACGGTTTCCAGAGTTGGCGGCATGGACAAACCTCCGTGCCAATTATACGCACCACAGTCTTGTGGTGTTTCAAGGAAACAACAGACCGCGTATTCTGGGAAGAAATGACAATCGATCCGGAGTCAGCCGGCCCCTTAAACAGCTACAAGCTGCTGGTTGGCATGATTGTGCCTCGCCCCATCGCCTTCGTTTCCAGTCAGGACGAGCGTGGAGTAAGAAATCTCGCGCCATTTAGTTTTTTTACTGCGGTCAGCGCCAACCCTCCAGTGATTGCCTTCTCTCCGATGGTTCGCGGGAATGACGGGGCGAGGAAGGACACGCTGCACAACGTTGAGACGACGGGAGAGTTTGTAGTCAACATCGTTTCAGAGGATTTCGTCGTTGCCATGAACCAGACCTCGGCAGACTATCCTCCCGACGTCGACGAGTTTGAGATGTCAGGTCTCACACCGATTCCGAGCGAACTCGTCAAGCCGCCCCGTGTCGCCCAGGCACGGGCCAGCATGGAGTGCCGCCTCCTGCAGATCGTTCATGTAAGCCCGAATCCTCTCGGCGGCAGCATCGTCATGGGTGAAGTCCTACGGTTTCACGTCGCAGACGAACTCTTTTCTGACTTCCGCATCGATCCCGACAAGTTGAAAGCCGTAGGCCGCATGGCGGGCGCTACTTATGCGCGCACCACAGACCGCTTCGACCTCGAGCGGCCTAAGATCGGGTGACTCTCCAGCAGGTTGCGGAAAATGGAATTTTGGCGTGAGTTAGCAACCAGGACCAAAACAATTTGGTGCAGAAACGTTCAGGTGCAATCGCAGAGCATAAGGTAGACATCTGGGGACGCCCGCTTTTCAGTGAACTGGGGTGTCTCAGAGCCTTGTTCCGCAAGCTGCTGTGTTCCCCATCTGGAAAATCAAATGATCCCGATGTGGGGCAGGCGTCCACGCCTGCAGAGGGTCTCCAGACCCGACATTGGCTCAACCCTCTGGTAGTGGACAACTCCTGCAAGCTCAGGCGGATCTGGAGATCCGCCGCAGGCGTGGACGCCCGCCCCACATCCGCTTGTGAGCTGTGACGATCATCCCGTCTATTCCAGTACTATACGTCGCACAGTGCGGTTGCTTCCGCCAGCGACGTGAGTGGGTCGCGTTTCGGGATGAACTCGTGGGCATAGTAGCCCTTGAAACCCATATCGACCACTGCTTTTGCGATGGCCTTGTAATTGAGTTCCTGTGTGTCGTCGAGTTCATTCCGACCGGGATTGCCACCCGTGTGCAAGTGGCCAATGTACTCAAGGTTCTCGCGCATGGTGCGGATCACATCGCCTTCCATAATCTGCATGTGGTAGATGTCATACAGCAATTTGAAGCGTGGGGATCCAACCCTCTTCACCAGTTCCACGCCCCATTTGGTGTGGTCGCACATGTAGTCGGCGTGATTGACTTTGCTATTTAGCAGTTCCATGCAGACCAGCAGGTTCTTGTCCTCAGCCATCGGCATCACTTTCTTGACGCCCGCGACGCAGTTATCCATGCCCTGCTCGTCAGACATGCCCTTGCGGTTGCCAGAGAATACGATCAGGCTGGGCGCTCCCACTGACGCCGCTGCCTTGACGGCATCCCGAAAACGAGTCTCAATACCGGCATGATTCTCGGTGCGGTTGAAA
>JACMLA010000612.1 GCA_014379815.1 Bryobacteraceae bacterium
ACAAATGCATTCATGGTGCTTACGCCCGGATCCGAGCCTTTGCCATGATCTCCGGGTAGCTGCACGATGCTCAACGCAGGCATTCGGCTGCGAGACTCCCAGACTCCCAGCTGCTTCAGGAACAGATCCGCTCGCACTACGTCGGGATAGCGCAGATCCCACACAGGATAGTTGTGTATGACATGACGGTCGAGCGCCGGATTACGAGCATGGGTTTTGGGCTCGCCATCGAGTGGCTTCCCGTTCATCCAATCCAGCAGATTCTGACGGCGTTCTGCTTCCCGAAATCGCGGTCGATCGGGAATGTACTCACCGAAGACAGCGATCTCGTGACCTTTGCGGGCAGCCGAATCCCAAATTGCGCCGGCACTGGACACAGCAAGCGGATCGTTTCCAGTGAATGGTTTGCTTCTTCCCGCGTAACCCGGCCACCAAACGTAGCCAGTGGCAATCGCCTGTGTCAACCATTGGTGGCCGTCAGCGCTGTTCCGTCCATTCGAATACAGGTTGTCAAGCAGTACGAATTCGCGAGCTAGCTTCCGGTGATTAGGAATGATTTTGTCGCCATAAAGCAGAAGACCCGGGTCTCCGTTGCCCTCGGTCAGATCACCGAAATAGCTGTCGTATGTTTTGTTTTCCTTGATGATGTAAACGACGTGCTTAATGGAGCTTGGCTCCCCCGCCCGCAGAGGAACAGGAATCGCCTTTGCCTTTTTTGAGCGTGGGTTAAGCTCTGGCATCGGCAGCCGGTTGTTTTCTCGTACTGCGGCTGTGTAGCTGGCGAGTTGGTCCTCGTCTGGAATCGGGATCAGACTGGCAGCGCCACGGAAATCGAAGTTGGGTTTTCGTTTCTTACTCTGCCCGACTGGATACCCGTAACCAAAGGCAGATCCGACCAGAAGCGACTTAGCATCCGCTGACACCTGAACCGATGTTGGATACCAGGCTGTCGGTATATAACCGCGAACCGAGTTCCGCACGGGATCGATGACAGCTATGGCATTCAGCCCGGAGCACGCAACAAAGATGTTCTGTCCATCTGGAGATAACGCTATGGCGGACGGAGCAACACCCAGACCGGTTAACCCCCACGGCTTTAGGGCGATTGTGGCCAGGACCCGCTGGGTCTGCGTATCGACTACGCTCACGGTGTCGGAATTGTTGTTGGCAACATAAAGCCGGCCCACCTTCTCGTCCCACGCGAGGCCATTGGGATGAAGACCGGTCTCAATGTCATGAGTCATACGGCCAGTAACAAGATCGATGCGAGTCACTGTTCCTGAAGCCGCTGCGCCTTTTTCATCTACGACGACTGGATCCGCTTTCGCGAGGGGAGATTGCCAGTCACCTGGACCTGATCCGGACGTTAGCGTGCGATCGCCGGAACGCGGCTGACGTCCTCCCCAGTTTGAGACGTAGGCAAATCGGCCATCTCGGCTGACTACAGACCCGAACGGCGCAACACCGACCGAAACTCGAGACCGAAGGCCTCCAGAATCGGCGTCCAACACAGCCACTTCATTGCTGGCGGTTAGCGGAACTACCAGCGGCCGATAGCCTGCTTCGTTTTTCGCTAAAGCCACGGCGGGCGATCCCGCAAGGTAGTCTCCTATACGTGCCTGCAGCAGACTTTCTTTTCCGTTCTGAATCGCCATCACTCCAACAGCGGGAGCCGCATCGCCTTCGCGCTTCGCCTGCCAACCACCCATGACAAGCATCCGCTTGGCAAACGGATCGAAGAGCACGCCGTGAATGCCAACCATGCCGTTTATGGCACTTTGATGAACGACTTCATTCTCGC
>JACMLA010000613.1 GCA_014379815.1 Bryobacteraceae bacterium
AATGACTTGCGTGCTATGGCGATCGCGGGCCTGACAGCACTTCGCTCTGCGGACGATTCGGAAGATATCTACATTCCCGACTCGCGCGATCCTCAGCTGAGCTTCCGGGTTGCGTGGTTTATCACAGATCTGGTGTTGCGCCAGACTCTTCTTGGTTTGCGATCGGAAGCGGAACGGCTGCGTCAGTTAAACGCCTTCCTACCTGAATACATCGCCCGGGTCCGACGGACGAATCACGTCAAGAAAGTCGCGCCTCGCAATGGGCACGGAATGATCAAGCTCGGAGACAGCCACGCAGGATGACGAGACAGAACCTGATCATCGATGCGGACGACACACTCTGGGAAAACAATATCTACTTCGAACAGGCCTTCGACGATTTCGTATCGTTCCTGAACCATTCGAGCCTGACGCCGCCGGAGATTCGCAGCATCCTTGATGAGATTGAGCTGGCGAACATTAAAGTCAATGGCTATGGTGCCGCGAACTTCGGTCGGAACATGCAGGCCTGTTACCAGCATCTGGCGGAGCGCGACATTCTGCCGGAGGATCTGGAACAGATCACAATGCTGGCAGAACGAATCATGGAACAGCCGGTGGAGATCATCGAGGGCGTTCCGGAAACGCTCGAGTATCTGGCTAGCCGGCATGACTTAACGCTCTTTACCAAAGGTCATCCCGAGGAACAGAAGCTGAAGATCGATCGTTCTGGGCTTGGCATCTGGTTTGGACATACCGCCATCGTTCGGGAGAAGAACCTCGAAGCCTACTCATTGCTGGTTGCCGAGAGAGGTCTGGATCCGGGGCTGAGCTGGATGATTGGCAACTCTCCAAAGTCCGATATCAACCCAGCGCTCCACGCGGGCCTGAATGCGGTCTACGTTCCCCATGACCGGACGTGGCATCTGGAAAAAACAGATCTGGCCCGGGGTCCCGGCAGACTGTTGCAGGTGGCGCGATTCCAGGAACTTCGCGACTGGTTCTAAGTTCTACTTGACGAAGTGCGCGGAGCGGCCGGCGAAGTCGAGCACAAAACCGGGGAAGATTCCGAGTACTACGGTTCCCACAGCGGAAGCCCACAGGGCAGCTGAAGTACCGGCGGACATTGGCTGAAGCGTATCCGTGCTTTCGCCCGGCTCGTTCATGTACATGACCACAATCAGGCGCAGGTAGTAGAACGCTGCGACGGCGCTGTTCAGGAGGCCAAGAATCGTCAGCCAGACAAGGTTCGCGTCGAGGGCGGCCTTGAAGACATAGAATTTCCCGAAGAAGCCACCCGTCAGAGGCACGCCAATCAGGGACAGCAGGAAGACGGTCATCAGGCCAGCGACCAGAGGCTGGCGGTAACCGAGTCCAGCCATGTCGTCTATGCGGAGAAACTGCTCGCCTCGACGAGCGACGTGCGTGATCACCGCGAACGCACCCAGGTTCATGAAGGCGTAGGAGGCGAGATAGAACATGGCAGCCTGCACGCCGACATCATTGTGGGCCGTGATGGAAACCAGAACGTAGCCAGCGTGCGCGATCGAGCTGTAGGCAAGCAGCCGTTTGACGTTGCTTTGCGCCAGCGCAGCGAAGTTACCCACGATCATAGTCAGCAGCGCGCACACCCAGAAGACAGGTTCCCAGCGCACCGACACGGATTCGAAAGCGGTCATGAAGACGCGAATCAGAATTGCGAAGGCCGCGGCTTTGGGTCCGGCGGACATGAATGCAGCCACCGGGGCCGGCGCACCCTGATAGACATCAGGCGCCCAGACTTGAAACGGGGCAACCGAAATTTTGAAGGCGAAGCCGACAAACATCAACGCCGCGGAGGTGCCCACAAGTGCAACAGAAACGCTGGCGCTGGGGGCGCTGAGTGCGGCGCGGATTTCCAGCAGGTTGGTCGATCCGGTGATGCCGTAGATCCACGCAATTCCGTATAGAAAAAATGCCGTGGCGAACGACCCAAGAAGGAAGTACTTCAGCGCGGATTCATTGTTGCGCTTGTCGTCGCGAAGGTAGCCGCACAGGATGTAGGTGGCAATCGAGGAGATTTCCAGACCGATGAAAATCATCATCAGCTCGTTCGCAGCAGCCATGATGCACTGGCCAACGAGGGAGAAAATCAGCAGTCCCCAGTATTCGCCGGTATGAGCTCGTTCGCGGCTCAGATAGGGACCGGACGACAAAAAGGCGAGCAGGCCGACGACGAGCACGAGCACACGGAAGAATGTCGCAAAGCCGTCCACAACAATCATGCCGTGAAAGGCAGTACCAGGATTGCTGAACGAGATGAAACTGGCACCGATGGCGGCTACGATCGAAATCAGTGTGACTGCAGGAATCAGGCTCGAATCTTCGTTCTCATTCCGCATGCCTTCCAGCAGCATGATCAGCACGCCCGCGAGAGTCAGAATAAGTTCAGGCAGGATCCGCAGATACTCGGCGGTGGAAGGTATGAAGTTAGCGGGCACGGGCCAGCTCCTTTGCCAATTCCTCATCGGCGGTTTGGGTGGCCTTCACGCGCTGCTCCTGAGAGCCTTTGGTGTGTGTCAGAGCCTCTGCGTTGGAAGCGCTGATGGATGGCAGGAACAATTGGGCAGCGACTCCCATGATCACCATGAGGGCAAGCATCGGAAGCAGAGCCGCCCACTCGCGTGCGTTCAGGTCCGGCATGTGGAAACCGGCGTGTGCGTCAGCGTGCGCGACCGTGTGATCGGCAGCATGTCCATGTGAGCCGTGTGCAGGGGCTCCGTGTCCATGAGTATCGTCAGGGGCTCCATGTGCAGGCGCGCCATGTGAAGGCGCGCCGTGTCCATGCCCACCGGCCGTCTCAGCCATACCGGGGGCGCGTCCGAGGAAGACACGCTGGTACATCCACAACATGTAACAAGCCGACAGGATTACCCCG
Source organism: Bryobacteraceae bacterium (assembly GCA_014379815.1). Next base: position 2,897 of record JACMLA010000613.1, read on the forward strand.
ATGGCCGCGAACACGGCGTAGTTAAAGTTGGCAATGGCTGCGCCCTGCAGCACCAGATACTCTCCTACGAAATTGCTCAGGGTTGGCAGACCGATGCTGGCGAATGTCGTTACCAGGAACACCGTCGCAAGCCAGGGAGCGGGAGTCGCCACGCCGCCGTAGTCCCGGATATCGAGAGAGTGACGACGTTCGTACAGCATGCCGACCAGCATGAACAGGGCTCCGGTGGAGATGCCGTGGGCGATCATGATGTACACCGCACCGTCGAGGCCGTACTGCGTGAAGGAAAACAAGCCGACCACCACGAACCCAAGATGGCTGACCGATGAGTAGGCGACCAGCTTCTTGATGTTGGGCTGAACGAGAGCTACCAATGCTCCATAGATGATCCCGATAATGCCAAGCGCGACGATCCAGGGAGCGTTCTCACGGGCAGCATCGGGAAACAGCGGAATGGCAAATCGCAGCAGACCGTAGGTTCCCATCTTCAGCATCACGGAGGCCAGCATCACCGAGCCGGGGGTAGGCGCTTCTACGTGCGCATCGGGCAACCAGGTGTGCAGAGGGAAGATTGGAACCTTGATGGCGAATGCGAGGAAGAACGCAAGGAACAGCAACGTCGATTCCAGATGCGTGAACGTCAGACGACCGCTGCCCATCAGTTCCAGCAGCGCGGCATAGTCGAACGTTCCGGTCTTGTTATAGAGATAGATGATGCCACCGAGCATCAGCACTGAGCCAGCCATCGTATAAACGAACAGCTTGACAGCGGCGTAAATTCGGCGGTCATGGCCCCAGATGCCGACCATCAGATACATCGGTACCAGCACCACTTCCCAGAACACGTAGAACAGGAACAGGTCAAGCGCGGCGAAAACTCCGATCAGGCCGAACTCAAGAACCAGGAGTACGGCGTAAAACTCTTTCTGCCTGCGATCGATGTAATCCCACGAGATCAGGATGGCGATGGGGGTCAGCAGTGTGGACAGCAGAACCAGCCAGAGACTGACACCATCAAGTCCAACGTGGTAGCGGATGTTGGGATATGAGATCCACTGCACGTCTGTCACGTGCGACATCTGTGCGGGAGCGTTCATCACCTGCGGAATCAGCAACAGGGAAGCACCAAAGATGATCAGCGAGAGGACAAAAGCGAGCTTGCGAATGAGGTCGAAGTTGTCCTTCGGCAGGAACAGGATCAGAAAGAATCCGATCGCGGGGAGAGCGAGCACCAGATCGAAGAGGTTCATCGTGCCCCCCCGATCAGGCTCATTGCTGCGATGATCACCACGGAGCCGACGACCACCCAGGCCGCGTAGCTGCGAATGTATCCCGATTGCAGAGTCTTCAATCCGCCGCCGATGTTGCGCGCTCTTGCTGCCAGACCGTTTACCGCTCCATCGATGATGTTTGCGTCCACTCCGCGCCACAGCACGTTGCGTGATCCCTGAATGACGGGCTCAATGACAGACGAGTTGTAAGCTTCGTCCACATAATATTTGTTAGAAAGCCAGCGATAGGGGACGCCTAAGGTGCTCCTGAGAGACTCGGGGATTCGGGGGTTGACAACGTAGAACAGGAACGCCAGTGCGATGCCGATCAAGCCGGCTGCTGTAGCGATATAGCCGAGAGTGTGATCAACGTGCTCGGCCCCTTGTGTAGCATGTTCTGCGCCTTGCGCTGCCGCATGTCCAGACGTCGCGTGTGCCCCCACCTGATTCGCAGTTTCGAAGACAGGTGTGAGGTACTCACCGATATTGATAAAGCCACCGCCCAGCGAGAGCAAGGCCAGAACCATCAGAGGTCCAGTCATCACCAGAGGCGATTCATGCGGGTGTTGATTGCCTCTGTACTTGCCGAAGAACGCGAGGAAGATGGATCGGAACACGTAGAACGCTGTCATGCCTGCGGTGACGACTCCAATCCAGTAGAGAACAGGGGACCGGGCGTGCGCCGCTTCGAGAATCGCATCCTTACTGAAGTAGCCTGATGTAAACGGAAAGCCGGAGATGGCCAGGGCTGCGCAGAACAGCGTCGCGAAGGTGATCGGTGTCTGGCCGCGAAGGCCGCCCATTTGCCGCAGATCCTGCTCGCCGGACAGCGCGTGAATCACAGAACCGGCGCCGAGGAACAGCAGCGCTTTGAAGAATGCGTGTGTGACCACGTGCCAGATGCCGAAGCCGAAAGCTCCGACGCCACAGCCGAGGAACATGTAACCCAGCTGCGAGACTGTGGAGTACGCGTAGACCTTCTTGATGTCGTTCTGGACCAGGCCGATCGTCGCGGCCATCACTGCTGTCGCAAGACCTACAACGGCGACCGTATCCATGGTGATCGGAGAGTGGGTGAACAACACGGCGGACCGGGAAATCATGTACACGCCTGCGGTGACCATCGTGGCAGCGTGGATCAGCGCGGACACCGGTGTTGGGCCCGCCATTGCATCCGGGAGCCATACATATAAAGGAATCTGCGCGGACTTGCCTGTCGCACCGAGGAACAGCAGCAGACAGATCGCGGTAAAGATCCCGGCACCCTGATCCACCGGCATCCCGGCGGCTTTGGCGAAAACCTGCGTGAAGTCGAGCGAGCCGAAAGTGATAAAGACCAGCAGAACGCCGAGCATGTAGCCGAAGTCCCCGATACGATTCACGATGAAAGCTTTGTTCCCGGCGTCACTGGCGAACTTCTCAAGGAAATAGAACCCGATCAGCAGATAACTGCAGAGTCCGACACCTTCCCACCCCACGAACATGACCAGGTAGTTTGCGGCCAGAACCAGAATCAGCATGAAGAACATGAACAGATTCAGGTATGTGAAAAACCGGTAGTATCCGCCATCATGGGACATGTAGCTGGTGGCGTAGATGTGGATCAGCAGACCCACGCCGGTAACGACCATCAGCATGACCGCGGTCAACCGGTCGACCATCAGATCGAAACCGATATTCAGGTTGCCGCTTTGGATCCATGGAAAGTAGCGCTCAATGTGTGGTTCATTCAGCCCTCCGGAAAAGGCCCCAAGGGAAGACAGCACAAGCAGAACCGTAGCAAAAGACGCAGCTACTGACCCGATGGCAATCAGATTCACAAGCGGCTTCCCAAAGCGTCGCCCCAGAAATCCATTCAGAGCTGCGCCGATGAGAGGGAATGTCGGGATAAGCCAGAGTGGTGGCATGACTAGTTTTTGAGCGTGTCGACTTCGTCGACGTGCAGGGTGTTGCGATTCTTGAAAACCGTGAGTATGATGCCCAGCCCGACGGCGGCTTCCGCGGCGGCGACGACCATGACAAAGAAGGAGTAGATATGTCCATCTACCTGTTTGAACTGATAGGCGAATGCAACAAACGTCAGGTTTACCGCATTCAACATCAGTTCAATTGACATGAAGATCGTGATGATGTTCTTGCGAAACAGGAACCCGGCTACGCCAAGTGCGAAGAGAATGGCGGAAAGCAACAGGTACCAGGACAGGGGAGTAGCTGCGGGCAGCTCCGGAACCGGCATGAAGCTTTAGATTTCCTTTCGCGCGAGGACAATCGCGCCAAAAATGGCGATTAGGATCAGGACGGATGTGAGTTCGAAGGGCAGCAGATACTGCGTAAACAACGAGCGTCCGATCTCCGCCGCTCCGCCTCCGGTAAAGCCCTGCAAGGTAACACCTGCGGTTTGCGGAAGGCGACTACTGATGAGGTAGGAAATCAACCCGATGAAGGCAGCGAACACCGGGATACCCACCCATCTGGCAAAAACGGCACGATTCGTGATGGTCACCTTTTCCGTACCCGCATTCAGCAGCATGATTACGAAGATGAAGAGGACCATGATGGCGCCGGCGTACACGATCAGCTGTGCGGCGGCGATGAACTCGGCACCCAGCAACAGATACAGAACCGCCAATGACCCCATGACACCGACCAGGGAAAGTGCGCTGGAAATGGGATGTGTCTGAACGACAAGACTGATTGCGGAGATGACTGCGATGCCCGCGAAGATCAGGAACAGAACCGGGTCAAGTGGCGGAGGTGTTGGCATCTAGTTTGTTGTAAGGGCTACCGCCAGCGCGGTAATGAGGAGATTGGCGAGCGCGACCGGGAACATGAATTTCCACGCGAATCCCATTAGCTGGTCATAACGGAAACGCGGCAGAGTCCCACGAATCCAGATGAAGACAAACAGCAGGATTCCCGTCTTCGCAAGAAACCAGAACAACGGTAGCAGGTAAGGCTGGAGGATGGGGATCGCAAACAGCAGTCCGATTCCAAGGAAGACTATGCCCGCAGCAGGCAGCGTAATCCGGTCGAACGGGCGCGCTGGCTGAAATCCATGAAATATAGAGATTGCGCCAGCGCCAAGGAAGAGCACAACAGGCACAATCCACGACCCCAGTTCGGTGGGCCACAGGGGTTGCCAGCCACCAAGGAACAGAA
>JACMLA010000614.1 GCA_014379815.1 Bryobacteraceae bacterium
GCCTTCGCGAATGACGCGGTGATCTTCGTGAACACTTTCGTGATCGGACGTCTGGTGCCGGTACTCGCGGCATGGATGGTTCTTCGGTCCGTAATCGACTGGAGCGAAGGCTACACTCCATTGGCCTCTGTCCTGGGCGCAATGTTCCTATTGGCGATCCCGGCAAGCGCTGCTCTTCTTCAAGGTTGGAATGACGGGACGCGCTTCGGTACAGCGGCAGTACTGGAAGGCGCTTGGACGTACACCGCCAGTCGGATTATGCCGATTGGGGCGGGGCTGGCTGTCATCGGGGCAGTTGTGAACTTTGCATTTGGGCGGCCAGCAATCCGGCTCATCGGCTGCGCCGCAGCGTTCCTGACCGTCTCTGCTATCTGGCGTCTGGTCGTTTCGATGATGTAGCACTTCGAGGCAGCATGAACTTTTTAACGGGCATTACGAACCTGACGAACTGGATGGGCAATGTCATCATGCCGACCCTGGCCGCATTGTTCTTCGCGCTCGGCGTCCTCCGATATGCGCATGGCCAGGCCCACACCTACACGCCCTGGGCAGGCTTCCTCTGCCTCATGGTCTCCGGGGTGTTGCGCGGAATAGAGAAGTTTGCAACCCAGGCCGCCTGGAATAACCCGGACTTGGTCTGGATCACGCTTCGGGGAATGGTGAATTGGACGTGCAACGTCTTTCTCCCCGTGTACGCGGTGCTCCAACTCTTGCACGGGTTCCTGCTGTACGCGGGTATTGGGCACCGCATGTATGGCGGCGGTGCCTGGATGCGGCATTTCAGCGCCGCCGCACTGTGCCTATTGATGTCAGGGTTGCTGCGCCTGGCGGAATGGTTCATTGCACAAGGCCTTGGCGGCATCAGTTGAACGAGAAGAGTTATGGCACTAAATATCAGCCCCGTCCACCGCAACCTGCACACGCGAGTGAGCTTCCTCTTCCTGGAGTTTGAAGACTGGTTCATCGTGATCGGTTTGGCGGCCATCACCAACATCTTCGGCCGTTGGGTCGACCGTCACATGTTCGGGATTCCGATGAACGTGTTCTTGCAGTATGTCGTTCCAGTGCTGAGCATCCCGTTTCTCATGCTGTTCAAGTACGGGAAACCACGCGGCTACTTAAGAGACTTTCTGGACTGGCACACCAAGCCCAGGATCTATTGCGGGCTGGAGCCGGATTCGGGCATGAAGCTCGATTACTTCAAGGAGGAGGAGTTCGATGCCGACGACTATCGAACAGCATAATGCCTCTCTGCACCAGCCGGCTTTCTCCGAGTTGTTGCCGGTGCGGGACATTTTGAATGATGTGATTATTCGTACCACGGGCGCTTTAGTCGCAGGTTACGAACTGAGTGGCATTAACTCTTACTACCACAGCGATGATGGCCGCAACCGGACCAAACTGGCGCTCGAGGCCCTGATTAGGTCGCTGCCCGAGCGGTCCATGCGAATGCAGGTGCGGTTTGAGATCGCTGAAGGGCTTGGCGATCTACGCGAAAGATACAAGCAGCAGCTTCGGAATCAGAATCCGACGCTTCTGGCCCTCGATCGCGTCAGGATGGAGGCCTGGAAAAAGCAGGAGCAGGAAGGCTACTATCTGATGCCGCTGCTGCATGCGTATTTTCTTTGGAATCCAATCGTTCACCACGAACTTCCCGGTGCGGCTTTCGGCAAGGCGATGTCGAAACGCTTCAGCCTCGATACCTTCAGTCTGTCGGCGAGTAAGTGTATCCGGCGAACGGCGCGCGAGCACGAAGATACGTTGGCTGAATTCGGATCCATCCTCTCTGGCGTTGAGCAGACGTTGAGAGCGACCGGAATGGGAGTGAGACGGCTCAACGACGCAGAGATCTTCGTCGAAGTGAAGCGCGCCCTGAATCCACTTGTGTTCGACCAAGTCCCGCTTCGTCGGCCGGAACTTTCGCTTCAGCACCGGAGCACGCGGGAACAGATCGTCAACACAAATATAGAGCACGAAGAAGAGACCTACATTCGAGTCGGCGGTCTCTTGTACTCGTTTATCACGCTGAAGGATCTGCCCGATGCCACCTTCCCAGGAATTCTTCGTGATCTTGTTGGACTCGATTTCCCCATCACGGTCAACACAGACGTGATGATTCCGGATCAGGCGGCCATGATCCGGCATTACAAAAGCCGCCTTA
>JACMLA010000615.1 GCA_014379815.1 Bryobacteraceae bacterium
ATCGCCCGCTGTAAAGTGCTCCTCAGGATTCAGCACGTCCACCAGATGATGGGGAATTCTCCGGCGCTGGTTTGCGGGAGTTTTGGCAGATCCGATATCGAGCTGCCTATATAGCTGAACGGAATCGCAGTTCACAATTTCGCCTGAAAACCGTTCCGCAACATCCAGAGCGAGGGAGCTTTTGCCGGAACCGGTCGGGCCCAAAACTACGACAAGAGGGTGCAAGTGGCTCAAGCCGTGAGTGTAGTATTGTCAGAAATGCAAATGGAGACCGCAGGCGGCCAGTTATCACCGGCGGTTGAGGTCAGCATACCTGACAGGCTCGTCTTCCGCATCGGAGACGTTAGTCGGCTGGCCCGTGTGAAACCTCACGTGCTGCGGTATTGGGAGACGGAGTTTCCCGCTATTTCGCCGAAAAAGGGCGGCACTGGCCAACGGGTCTACCGGCGAAAGGACGTGGAGTTGATACTCCAGATTCGTCATTTGTTATACGACCGTAGATTTACGATAGAGGGTGCTCGCAAGCACCTTGCCGACAAGGTGCGTCCAGTGAAAAGGAAAATTTCAGCTGGCTCCCTGAGCCTATTTCCCAGCCCCGAAAGCGGTCTGAGTTTAGCCGAAATCAAACGTGAGTTACAGTCAATTCTGGAACTTCTCGACTGAGTTTCCGGAGTAAATCACGTCGGTCGCAAACTTTCTTTTTACCGAACGTTATTCTTAAGTTTTTCCTAGGTATGTTTCCAGCTTAAGTCGTATACTGAGCTTCGGGGAGCCAGGTAGATCCCCTGGAGGAGAGCTGGAATGAAAGCGCAGACCATCAATATAAAGGAATGCACCGGACGAATTCTCTGCTCCACCATATTTCGCCCATGCGGTAAGAAGCTGCTCGCGAAAGGTCACCAGCTATCCGAAGAAGACGTACAGTTACTGGAGACAGAAGGTCTGCAGGAAGTCTGGGTAACGGTTCTGGAGGAAGGCGAAGTTAGCGAGGACGAAGCTGTCACGAATGTAGCGCAGGAGATGGGCTGCGGGTGCCTGGAGATTCGTCTGGCCGCTGGTGGACGGGCGAACCTGATCGCCATCGAAGACTGTTCTGTATTGGTCGACGATGAATTGCTGAAGCAGATTAATTGCACTGCAAGCATTGTTATCGCCACCATGCCTAATTTCAGTTATGCGCGAGTGGGCCAGCGCATTGCCACCATAAAGAGTGCTCCATTTGCAGTGACGCGGGAGCAACTGGAGGCGGTAATTGCCGTAATTCGGGAAAGAGGTCCGATATTGCAGGCGCGGCCCATTCGAAAGCCATCGGTAGCTGTTGTCTATACAGATGTAACCAGTGGTGAACGTGCGCGGCAACTCTTCGAGAATGTGACACGGCAAAGACTGGAGAGCTTTCGGGTTTCGTCCCATTTTGCGATTTCGTGTGTTGAGGAAGAAGCTGCCGTAATCCGGTCGTTACAGCAGGTGATGAAGATCCGGCCCACGGTGGTTTTGGTTGCATCCACCACGGCGCCAGCGGGACCGGAAGATGTCGTAGGGCGTTCCATGGCGGCTCTCGGTTGCCATCTGGAGCGCTTTCTTGCGCCGGTGGAACCTGGAAATCTGTTGCTGATGAGCTACAAAGATGACGTTCCGATTGTGTCGGCACCCGGTTGTTTCCGGTCCGCCAAACCGAACGTCATCGATCTTGTGCTGCCGCCCATGCTGGCCCGGTACCGCGTCTCGGGCTGGGAAGTGGCTTGCCTGGGACATGGCGGACTGCTGGGCTGATTCCAGCTACGGCCTGGCTACAGCGGTTCTCTGCCAGCTTCGTTGACAACGGCGGTCACATCTAGCACGCTGATACCTGGACTTATGAAAGTTCGCAACGTTCAGGCACATCTGTTGTCTTACCCTTTTCCCGCGCCCATCCACCTGAGCTATTACGGTGGCCAGAGGTCAATCCATAAGCGCGATGCGATGCTGATTCGTATCGAGACATCGAATGGTCTGGTCGGCTATGCGCCGGGTCAGGGTAGCGAGGCTGCCCGCGATGCGGTGATGGACACCATCCGGCACTTTCTATTGGACAAGACCATCGCGGACCCGGACGCTTTGCGGGTACTCTTCCACAAAACAGTGGGATCGGATGAATTTCTGACGCGCGCCTACTGCTCAGTAGAAATCGCTCTGTATGACATTCTGGGCAAAGCCAAAGGACTGCCGGTGAGCGAGCTGATCGGCGAGAGGGTTCGCGACCGCATCCGGCTGTATGGCAGTGCGGGAATGTACATGCCTCCGGAGCGCTATGCCGAAGAAGCGGCGGGCGTGGCTGGGCTGGGATTTCGCGCGTACAAGATGCGTCCAGCGCTTGGTCCGGAGGGGGATGTGGAAACGGTCCGGAGAATGCGCGAGGCCACAGGACCTGCGTTTGACCTGATGATCGACGCGCATACCTGGTGGCGGATGGGCGACAAAAGCTATACGTACGAGACCGTGCGTGAGGTCGCCGGGCAGATGGCGGAGTATGAGATCGCGTGGCTGGAAGAGCCAATGCCGCCACATCAGCACGAGCTTTACCGCAAGCTGCACGATGAGGATCTGGTACCGCTGGCGAGCGGTGAGCACGAGCCGGATGAGACTGGCTACCTCGATTTGATTGCAGGCGCCGGTGTCGACTACGTGCAGATGGATGTGGTGTGCCAGGGCGGGTATTCCATGGCGCGGCGGATTTTCCCGGAGATTGCGGCGGGCGGGTTGAAGTTTGCTTTCCATAGCTGGGGCACTGCTCTGGAAGTGATCGCGGCCGCGCAGCTTGGAATCTGCTGGCCCGAAAATGTGGTCGAGTGGCTGGAATATCCCTGCTACTCCACACCTTCTCTGGAGACAATGTACGCGTTTCCGATCGCCTCGGAGATTCTGACCGAGCCGCTGGAAATCGTCGAGGGTGATTTGATTGTGCCGCGGGGTCCAGGGCTGGGTGTGGATATCGATGAAAGGGTGATTGCGAAGTATCCCTGGATTCCGGGACCATGGTCGTCTTTTTCCATCGAATCTCCTGCAGAGACGTGGACTGTCTCCGGGGACCACAGCGTACGGTGGGCGGACCACTAGCTCCGGCAATCGTTGCAGGATCGGCTGGGGCTGCGGGCTTTCTCACGTGGGCGGTGCGTGGACGATCCTCCACCGTTTTTGCTCCTTCGATCTGGCGCGGGAATTCGGAGCAGCGCGAGCTTGCGCTGACCTTCGATGACGGTCCGAGCGAAAGCACTCCGGAATTGCTGGAGGTGCTGGAACGCTTTGGCGTGTCGGCGACCTTCTTTCTGTGCGGCGTTCCTGTTCGCCGGTTGCCTGGAATCGCGCGTCTAATTACGCAGAGCAAACATGAGCTCGGAAATCATACAGACAGTCATGCGCGCTTGTGGCTACGCTCCCGCAGTTTCATAAGTACCGAGGTGGGTCTGGCGCAGAGAACGATCGCAGACGTCACGGGCGTGTCTCCACAATTGTTTCGTGCTCCTTATGGGGTAAGGTGGCCGGGACTGGGTGCGGTTCAGCGGGAGCACGGTTTGACTGGTGTGATGTGGAGCGTCATCGGAAACGACTGGGCGTTACCTGCAGACAGGATTGCGGCTCGCGTACTGCGCGGAGTACAGCCGGGCGCGATTGTATGCCTGCATGATGGGCGGGAACTGCGCGTCAACCCGGACATCCGGCCTACGATAGGCGCAGTGCGGACTTTGATACCGAGACTGCGGAATGAGGGCTGGACATTTCGAAGTGTGCGCGACTGGATCGGTTAGAGTGGAGTCGACAATGTCCGAGGACACGCTGAACCGCGTTATACAGGTAATCGCAGAAGCACAACGCATCTCCCCGGAAGGCATTCATGCAGATAGTACTTTTGAAGAACTGAAGATCGACTCACTCGATGGCATCAATATCGTTTTTGCAATTGAGAACGAGTTCAACATCAACGTGCCTGATGATGCGGCAAAGTCCATCCGCACTGTTCGCGACATGGCTGAGGGTGTAGAGCGCCTGGTCAGCGGTGCGTAGAGTTGC
>JACMLA010000077.1 GCA_014379815.1 Bryobacteraceae bacterium
AGCCCGGCGCCCTCCACCGGCAGGCTCACCAGTGCGACGTCTACCATGCCGTTGAGCACCTGCTCCACCAGTTCCGCGGTTGTACCCTCCCGAACGTGTAAATCGATGTCGGGGTAGCGTTCGGTAAAGCCTTTCAGAAGCGGTGCCATGAAGAACGGCAGGATGGTAGGTATAGCGCCCAAACGCAACGGCCCATGCACTCCGGCTCTGGTCCGCTCAATCAGATCCGGCAGCGCCGAGGCATCTTCGAGCAACGCCTGCGCACGGCCGAGAACGGCCTCGCCAATCGCGGTGAGTTCGATTCTGCGATTTAATCTTTCGAAAAGCGGCGCTTCAAGACCGTGCTCCAGCTTCGCGATCTGCTCGGAAAGCGCCGGCTGGGAGACCCCCAGCTCGTTAGCCGCCTTCGTGAAGCTCCCCGTACGAGCCACCGCGCAGAAACATTCGAGTTGGCGCAGGTCGAACTTCCGTGCAGGAGATCTCTGGTCCATAGGAAAAGGCGATCGTTACGATAGTCGCAATCGTATTGACTTATGTCAAGGGTGGCCGCAAGCTGGGGGTATGACGAAAAGTCTAAAGATGTTCCTCCCGATCGCGTTTGCCATGGCATTCGCGGGGGCTGGTTTGGCTAGCGCTCAACAACCCCAACCGAACAACTTCTGGTGGCCGGAAAAACTGGACCTTTCGCCGCTGCGCCAGGGCTCCGCCGAAGCGAATCCGCTAGGCCAGGATTTCAACTATGCCAAAGCTTTCGCCACACTGGATCTGAAGGCCGTGAAGCAGGACATTCACAAAGTGTTGACAACTTCACAGGACTGGTGGCCGGCTGATTATGGCAACTACGGACCGTTCTTTATCCGCATGTCGTGGCACAGCGCCGGAACTTACCGCACCCTCGACGGTCGTGGTGGCGCCGATGGCGGTGGTCAGCGCTTTGATCCGCTCAACAGCTGGCCCGACAACGCGAACCTCGATAAGGCCCGCCGCCTGCTTTGGCCTGTGAAACAGAAGTACGGCCAGAAGCTCTCCTGGGCAGACTTGATTGTGCTGGCGGGTAATGTGGCGCTCGAAAACATGGGGTTTAAGACCTTCGGTTTCGCCGGCGGCCGCACCGATGACTGGGAGCCGGAACTGGTCTACTGGGGTCCGGAGCAGAAGATGCTGGACGACAAGCGCTACACCGGCGACCGCAAACTGCAGAAGCCTCTGGCCGCGGTCCAGATGGGCCTGATCTACGTCAATCCGGAGGGCCCCAACGGCAATCCCGATCCGCTCGCGGCAGCCCGGGACATACGCGAGACGTTCGGTCGTATGGCGATGAACGATGAAGAAACCCTCGCCCTCATCGCCGGTGGCCATACCTTCGGCAAAGCCCATGGTGCTGTCGCGGCAAACTGCGTTGGTGCAGAACCGTCGGTGGCTACAGTTGAAAAACAAGGCTTAGGCTGGGAAAACAGGTGTGGCAAGGGCAGCGGGAAAGACACCATCACCAGTGGCCTCGAAGGGGCCTGGACCTCGACTCCTACAAAATGGTCTTCCGAGTACCTCAACAACCTGTTCGCCTTTGAGTGGGTCAAGACAAAGAGCCCCGCAGGCGCCACTCAGTGGATTCCCGCCGATAACAAAGGCGCGAATCTGGTTCCCGACGCACACGAGCCCTCCAGGCGCCACGCCCCCATCATGTTCACGACTGATGTTGCGCTGAAGGTCGACCCGGGCTACCGGCAAATCGCCCTGCGTTTCCAGCAGAATCCGGAAGAGTTCCAGCTGGCCTTCGCCAAAGCCTGGTTCAAGCTCACCCACCGCGACATGGGCCCGAAGTCCCGTTATCTCGGTTCGGAGGTTCCAAAGGAAGACCTGATTTGGCAGGATCCGCTGCCGAAGGCTACGTATCAGCAGATCGATGCCGGGGATGTCGCGGTGCTGAAGTCCAAGATCCTGGCAGCCGGTCTGACCGTTCCTGAACTGGTACGGACCGCATGGGCTTCAGCCGTTACGTTCCGGGGCACGGACATGCGCGGGGGGGCCAACGGGGCGCGTCTGCGTCTGGCTCCGCAAAAAGACTGGGAAGTGAACAATCCCGCCGAACTGGCGAGGGTACTGCCGCGACTGGAAACGATCCAGGCCGAGTTCAACAAAGCAAAGCCGGGCGGTAAGCAGGTTTCCATCGCCGACCTGATTGTTCTCGGCGGCAGCGCGGCCATCGAGAAAGCAGCCAGGGACGCCGGTCACACGCTGCAGGTGCCGTTTACGCCGGGCCGCGTTGATGCAACCCAGGCGCAGACCGATGAGGCATCATTTGCCGCGTTACAACCAGCGGCCGACGGTTTCCGCAACTACCACAGCAAGGGACAGGCTGTGTCTCCTGCGGAGATGTTGGTGGACCGGGCCAGGATGCTGAATCTCACGGTTCCCGAAATGACGGTCCTGGTAGGCGGCTTGCGTGTGCTGAATGCCAATAGCGGCGGAACCAGGCACGGCATCTTCACGGATCGGCCCGGCACGTTGAACAACGACTTCTTCGTGAACCTGCTCGACATGTCCACCAGGTGGAACAAGTCAACCACGGAAGATGGCATTTACGAGGGAGTGGATCGCACCAGCGGGAAGGTCAAGTGGACCGCGAGCCCCGTGGATCTTCTGTTCGGCTCCAACTCCGAACTGCGCGCCGTGGCCGAAGTTTATGCCCAGGCCGATTCCACTAAGAAGTTCGCAAACGACTTCGCCGCGACCTGGGCGAAGGTGATGAACCTCGACCGCTTCGACCTGCGCTGAACTACCCGATCCGCCGAACCCATCTAAGTCTCTTGCACTTGCAGGGCTGTGAAAACAGCCCTGTGCTAGCATAGAAAACTCCAAGTCATGATTCGTGCCTACCGAGGCGTGTACCCCAAGGTGGCATCGTCTTCCTACATTGATCCCAGCGCACAGGTAATCGGCGATGTTGAGATCGGGGAGCGGGCCAGCGTTTGGCCAAACGTCACAATCCGCGGGGATGTGAATTACATCCGTATCGGCGAAGAGACCAACGTGCAGGACAACTCCTGCATTCACGTCGAACATGATGTTTACCCGACAATCGTGGGCAATCGCGTGACGGTCGGCCACTGCGTCATGCTGCACGGCTGCACCGTCGAAGATGATTGCCTGATTGGCATCGGTGCCATCGTGCTGAACGGTGCCGTCATCGGGAAGGGAAGCGTAGTCGCTGCGGGAGCATTGATTCCCGAACGCATGCACATCGCACCTGGAAGCATGGTGATGGGTGTTCCCGGAAAGGTGAGGCGCGAGCTGACAGAGGAAGAACGGGAGCGGTTCCGTGAAAACGCCCAGAACTATGTGAAGTATCGCCAGACCTATCGGGAGGAACCTTCGTGATCCGCGCGGTAAAAGGCACGCGCGACATTTTGCCGCCAGTAATCTCTGTCTGGAACCGCGTGGAAGAGGTAGCCCGGCGTGTGTTCCGCTCGTACAACTACCGCGAGATCCGAACTCCGATCTTCGAAGAGACCTCCTTGTTCGCGCGTGGAGTTGGAGAAGAAACCGACATCGTCAGCAAAGAGATGTACACCTGGGAAGATCGTGACGGCACATCTCTTACCCTTCGTCCTGAGAACACGGCATCGGTGATCCGGTCTTACATCGAGCACAGGATGGATCAGCAGCCAGGTCTGGTGAAGCTCTACTACATAGGCCCGATGTTCCGACGGGAAAGACCGCAAAAAGGACGGTATCGGCAGTTCTTCCAGATTGGCGCCGAGGCCATTGGCTCTGAGTCCCCTGCCGTTGATGCGGAGGTGATCGAGATGGTCACCCGAATCCTGAGCGGAGCTGGTCTGGAAGGCTTCGAGATACTGATCAACTCTGTTGGCTGCAACATTTGCCGGCCGCGCTTTGTTGCGGCACTGAAGGAGCAGCTGGAAAACGTGCGTACGCAGATGTGCCCGGATTGCCAGAGGCGCATCGACACCAATCCACTTCGTGTGCTCGACTGTAAAGTTCCTGAAGATCAGCCCATCATCGAGAAGCTTCCTTCGATACTGGATTATCTCGATGACGCGTGCCGGAATCACTTCAATGCAGTGCAGACGTATCTGCGCGATCGTGAGATTGCGTTCGAGGTCAAACCCCGGCTGGTCAGAGGTCTCGACTACTACATGAGAACGACAATCGAGATTGTGCATGGAGCACTTGGGGCGCAGAACTCAGTACTTGGCGGGGGACGTTACGACGGACTGGCCGAGTCGCTCGGTTCGAAAGTACATTCCCCCGGAATCGGATTCTCTATTGGGGAGGACCGTCTGGTGATGACCGTAGAAGAGAAGTTTGGCGATGTCGATCCAATCGCTTTATTCATTGCGCCCATGGACGAGGAAGCGTTTCGTCACTGCTCTCTGCTTGCCCTCCAGCTTCGCGAGTCCGGTACAATCGTCGAGCTTGCACCGGCCGGCGGCAAGCTGAAAAGACTGCTGGAGACGGCGGACAAGCAACGAGCACAGTTTGCCCTGATTGTCGGAGCCGATGAGATTGCCTCTGAGTCTTACACCCTCAAAGATCTGCGTACCGGGGAACAAGTGAAAGTAAATCGTTCCGGCCTGCTTGCTCGCTTTGCCCAGGAGAATGCCCGGTTTGCACAGGAGATACGTTGACACTCGATTTTCTTGGAGACCTGACCCGCACGCATACCTGCGGTCAGTTGCGTGCCAGCGATGCTGGAAAGCGAGTGATGGTGATGGGCTGGGTCCACCGGCGCCGGGATCTCGGCAAAGTGATTTTTGTTCACCTTCGCGATCGCGAAGGCGTCACCCAAATCATCTTTAACGAGGGCATTAACGCCGAGGTGCATGATCGTGCAGAACAGCTCCGTTCGGAGTTTGTCATCGCGGTGGAAGGTACGGTGTCGATTCGCACGCCCGACACCATCAATCCCGCGATTCCCACAGGTGAGGTCGAAGTCGCAGCAGATCGCGTGTGGATCTTCAATGAATCCCGCACACCCCCGTTTCCGATGGAAGACAACGTGGATGTCGGCGAGGACGTCCGTCTGAAATACCGGTATGTCGATCTGCGGCGTCCTCACATGCAGCGGAACATTATTCTGCGCTCGAAGGTGGCGTTTGCGGTCCGTCAGTTCTTGGATCAGCAAGGGTTTCTCGAGATAGAAACGCCCTTCATGACCAAGTCCACACCTGAGGGTGCCCGTGACTTTCTGGTCCCAAGCCGCGTGCAGCCGGGCATGTTCTACGCTCTGCCGCAATCCCCTCAGATATTCAAGCAGCTGCTGATGGTAAGCGGTTTTGATAAGTATTTCCAGATTGTCCGGTGTTTCCGCGATGAGGATCTGCGTGCGGACCGGCAGTACGAGTTCACACAGATCGATCTGGAGATGTCGTATCCCCGGGAAGAGACTATTTTCCAGGTAGTCGAGCCGATGGTCCAGAGAGTCTGCGCCGTTGCAGGGTTCCCGGTGGAAGGCAGTTTTCCACGTATGACCTATGCCGAAGCGATGCGCAGCTACGGCACGGATAAACCGGACTTGCGGCTGCCGCCCTTCGCAGGCGTGCAGGATCTTTTTGAAGGGACACAGATCGCTGGGAACGGTCTCCCCATGGTGGCCATTGTTACTCCCGGCACTGGGCCACTGAGCCGGAAAGAACGCGATGACCTGAAGGCGTTCGGTCAGGAGCGCGGACTGCGCGTGTTTGACGATCCCAAGCGCCTGGAGCGCGATTATCCCGCCCAGATGGAACAGGTCCGAACCCGCACGGGAGCCGGTGAGAACGATCTTCTGCTAATCGTGGGCTGGGCCGGTGAGCCGAGGAAGCATCGTCCTGAAGAGGCGGTGTATCAGGCAGCCGGTCAGCTACGCCTGCTCGCCGGGCAGAAGTATAACGACAAGCACCGTCTTCTGGATCCCCGCGACTTCCGCTTCCTCTGGGTCCTGGACTTCCCGATGTTTGAATGGGACGACGAAGATCAAAGATGGGTCGCGGCACACCACCCGTTTACATCCGTGCATGATGAGGATCTGCAGCATTTGCAGGCAGACCCGGGACGTTGTCGGGCGCGCTCGTACGACATCGTGTTAAACGGCACCGAATTAGGTTCTGGTTCTATTCGTATTCATCGGCGGGACGTACAGGGTGCCGTGTTCTCGGCACTGGGTCTTTCGGACGAGGAAGCTCGGTCCAAGTTTGGGTTCCTGCTGGAGGCTCTGGAGTATGGTGCTCCTCCTCACGGAGGCATAGCTCTGGGACTGGACCGGCTGGTCATGATTCTTGCCGGAGAAACCTCGATTCGCGAAGTAATCCCATTCCCCAAGACCGCCAAGGGCACTGACCTTATGTGCGAGGCTCCTTCAGAAGCTTCTGAACGGGCGCTGCGTGACCTTGGGATCGCACTTCGCCGCCAGCCTGTCTAAGGCGCTTCCGTGACGAGTGCTTGCAATCGCTGCAGGCGCGTCCAAAGAGCAGGCAACAGCTCCAGACGAAGAGCATTGGCACCATCGGAAAGGGCGCGTGCCGGCTCTTCGTGGACCTCTATGAAGATTCCGCTCACTGCTCCTGTTGCCACGGCTGCACTGGCCAGTGGCTCGATGAATTGAGGCTGCCCTCCCGAAACATCTCCTGTTGCCGCTGGAAGCTGCACGCTGTGTGTTGCGTCAAAGATGACCGGTACACCGAGACGCTTCATCTGCACCAGGCCGCGCATGTCGACTACAAGATTGTTGTAACCGAATGAAGAACCTCGCTCAGTCAGCGTGATCTTTTCGTTGCCGGTGGACCGGACTTTGTCCACCGCGTGACGCATGTCATCCGGAGCTACGAACTGACCCTTCTTAATGTTGACGCTGCGACCTGTGCGGCCGGCCGCTAGCAGGAGGTCTGTCTGGCGGCACAGGAAAGCCGGGATCTGCAGAACGTCAACTGACTGCGAAGCTGGTTCGGCCTGCCAAGCCTCGTGTATGTCTGTCAACACCTTGTACCCTTCAGCTCTTAAGCCGCCGAGAATGCGAAGGCCTTCCTCGAATCCCGGACCGCGATACGAGGTGATCGAGCTCCGGTTGGCTTTATCGAACGAAGCCTTGAAAACAAAACCGGGACCAATAAGCTTCCGGATTTCCGAAGCCAGGAAGTGTACGTGTTTCTCGCTCTCGATGACGCATGGTCCGACTATCAGGAAGAGGTCAGCCGGCATGCAGATACTGTTGCTCTTCTGCTGGGGATGGCTCTGTCAGATGCAGCAGTGGACGCAACCTGTGGTTGCGGTGCTCGACCGCAGCAGCTATGAAAGACTGGAACAAGGGGTGCGGCTCCAGGGGCTTGGACTTAAACTCCGGATGAAACTGGCAGCCCAGGTACCAGGGGTGGTTTGACAGCTCGCAAATTTCTACATACATCCCGTCCGGAGTTTGCCCGGTGAGTTTCAGGCCATGCCCCGTCAGGACAGCTTCGTATTCGCGATTGAACTCATAGCGGTGCCGGTGGCGCTCGCTGATCGCCGGTGCCCCGTACGCTTTCCGGGCTACGCTGGCTTCTGCGAGCAGACAGGGATACGCACCTAGTCTCATCGTCCCGCCCAGTTCGTCGACTCCTTTCAGTTCGCGCAGTTTATAGATAACGCGATCCGGAGTTGCATTATCGAACTCCGTCGAGTTCGCTTTGGACAGACCACACACGTGGCGGGCATACTCGATCACCATAGTCTGCATGCCAAGGCAGATGCCGAAGTAGGGCACCTTCTGCTCGCGCGCAAACCGGATGGCGTGGATCATTCCTTCCACTCCACGCTTCCCAAAGCCACCAGGAACCAGGATGCCATCGTAGCGGTCGAGAGTTTCCCCGCAGGACGGCCATTCCAGTTCCTGTGCTTCGATCCAGCTAATCCGAACCTTCACATCGTTCGCCAGACCGCCATGCAGCAAG
>JACMLA010000616.1 GCA_014379815.1 Bryobacteraceae bacterium
ATCCACGAAATGGACATTGCGCTCTGGGGTCTCGGCGTCGACGGCTGGCCCGAAACCGTCTCTTCCACCGGTGGACGGTTTCAATGGCAGGATGACGGCCAGACACCCAACACGCAGATCGCTTCGTTTCGTTTCCCGGAAGCTCAGCTAACGTTCGATGTACGCAACCTGCCCACACCTCCCGAAGGGGGCGGAGCCGTGAAAGGCCCAAACTACGTCGGGAATATTTTCTTCGGCACTGCCGGATTTCTGGTGCTCGATCATTCCGGATTCGAGCTGTGGAAAAGTTCTGCGGGGGATGTCAGCGGGGAAGCGGCGCGCGGTGCTGGCGCAGGGAACCGGGAAAAGTACGAGAAAGCAGTGTCTGAACCCGGCAGCGGAGAGCCAACTGAACCGCACATGAAGAATTTCCTGGACGCCGTCCGTTCGCGTGATTACTCGTCGCTGCATGCTGAAATCGCCATAGGGGCGCGTTCCGCTGCGTTCTGCCACCTTGGCAATATTGCGTACCGTGCCGGGCGAACGCTAAAAATGGATCGTAACGCCCGATTCGCAGGCGACGCGGAAGCTAACGATATGCTGACTCGCAAGTATCGTGCACCGTACGTAATTGAAATGGAAGTCTGACTAGCCGGCGAGCTGGTTCAAACCGTCTACCAAAGTGGCGCCGAACGCTGCCAGTTCTGCGTCTTCTGCGGACGGCAGACCGCTAACTGCGACTGCGCCGACCACTTCGCCGTTTCGCCATACCGGAACACCGCCGGGCCAGCCAACAAATCGCGGATCACCGAAGTACGCAATATCAAAACCCTTCTCGGGATGACGAGCTTTCTCGCCAATGTCCCCGGTTGGTTTTCGCTCTCTTGCAGCGGTCCAAGCTTTGTTCTGGGCGATGAGGATAGAGGAGACCGGCGCACCATCCATGCGCGCAAAAGCGATCAACTCTCCATGGCTGTCGCACACCGCGACGACGGCGGCCTTGCCGGCCTCGCGACATCGTCCGGTAATTGCATGAACAATGGCAAGCGCTTCGCCACAATCGATACTCTGAGTAGTCTTCATGGAAGGATTGTTACCTTTTTCCGAAAATCAGCGTCAGCGTCTATTGCACCAAATCCGATACCCTTAGCGCTGTTCTTGTCTTATCTGGTTCACAACAGGCATGTGATGGGTTCCCCGAAGCTTTCCGGCCAGCGCGCTCAAAGACCCGGCTCACGGCTTAGGCATTATGCGGTGGCCGCTGGAGCGACGGCCGCTGCGTTCTTTCTTCGGCTGTCCCTAGCCCCGGTTCTGGCCGATTCCCTGCCTTTAACCCTGTTCTTTCCAGCCATCATGATCAGTACCTGGGTGGGCGGCAGGTTGCCTGGACTTCTGGCCGCCCTTACCAGCGCTACTCTCGCCTTGTACTTTTTCGTGCCGCCAGCGCATTCCCTTCGTATCGAAAGCCGCGAGGTTTTGGTGGGAATGGTGATTTATCTCGGTGTCACCTTTCTGGTGATCCTGCTGGTGGACAGCTACTGGCATGCACAGGAGCGTGCCCGGGAACTGGAAGCCGCCGAGTCTCTATCACGCTCACAGAGCGCGATGGAACTCAGCGCAATCACTAACAATGTTCCTGTTCTTATCTCCTATCTTGGGTCCGATGCCAGATATCGCAGAGTCAATCTTCCGCATGAACAATTCTTTGGGGACGCTGCTCCATCGCCAGTCGGTAAAACGATACAGGAAGTGACAGGGCAGGAACACTGGGATCGTGTGCAGCCTTTGTTCTCTAGGGCACTCCTCGGTGAGCAGGTCGCGTACGACACGCAAATCCGTAACGGCAACGGTGAATTGCGGGACTTACAGGTAACTCTAACGCCCCAGCGCGAAGTCGACGGCACAGTCGGAGGCATCATCGCCATGTCGTTCGACGTCACGGAGCGGAAGCAAGCCGAAGCAACTCTGAGGTCAAGTGAGAGCCGGTACAGCGCGCTAGCTGAGGCATTACCTGCCATCGTGTGGTCGGCCAACTCCGCCGGCGGCAATACCTGGTTCAACGGACGGTGGGGCCAATACACTGGCAGCGACCCGGAGTCGGACAGGGAAGAAGGCTGGCTCGCGCAAGTTCACCCAGACGATCGTGAGATCTGTCAGCAACGCTGGCTCGAGGCTGTTGCCAGAGCGTCTCCGTTTGAAATCGAGTATCGGTTGCGTCGCTATGACGGAAGCTTTCGCTGGTTTCTGGGGCGAGCGCTTCCGGTGGCTTCCGACTCCTCCAGCATGCAGTGGATCGGTACCTGCACAGACATACACGACCGCAAGTCCGCCGAAGATGACGTGAAGACCACCAATGATACGTTGATGGCCTTTATCAAAGCTTGCCCTCTGGCTGTCATCGTCGTGGACAGCGACGACAGAGTTATTTTGTGGAATCCCGCCGCGGAGAGATTATATGGCTGGCAGGAAGGGGAAGTCCTGACACGGAAGCTTCCTTTCCTTCCCGGGTTCGATCCGGGGGAGTCTCAACGTATCATTCAACGTACCCTCGCCGGTGAGCCACTTGTAGGCTTTGAAACAGTTCGTACCCGCAAAGATGGCAGAGTCTTCACTGCGCAGTTATGGACCGCAACTCTTGCCGGCGGCACGGGCCGGCAGCACATACTAAGTATTGTTGCCGACGTCACGGAAAGGAAGCGGTCCGAAGCGGCTTTGCAGGAGACAGAAGAGCGTCTGCTGCTGGCTCTAAGCGCGGCTCGCATGGCCACGTGGGACTGGGACCTGGGCAACGGAAAGGTCTCCTGGTCGGATCACTTGAGTCTTCTGTCGGGTCCAAGTCCGGACAGATCTCCCGGCGATTTCGATGCCACTATGGGCACAGTCCACCCAGACGACTACGATCGTGTCGCCTCAGCCGTCAGCGCCTCGCTGGAACATGGAGCGCCGTACGAGACGGAGTACCGCAGCGTGCAGCCGGACGGCCAGATTCGCTGGATCTTTGGAAAAGGGCATGTCGTCAAGGATGCTTCCGGAACGCCCGTGCGGTTAACCGGTGTCGCTCTCGACGTGACCACACGCCGGCAGGCTGACGAGGCTCTGCGTGAAAGTGAGGAGCGTCTGCGGCTGGCTCAGGAAGCCTCGGGACTTGGAATCTGGGACTGGGACTTAAAGAATCAGACGGTGACGTGGACGCCGGAAATTTATAGGTTTCTCGGCGTTCCTCCTGAGTCTGGTTCCGCAAAAGCCCAGCGGTGGATAGACAGCATTCATCCGGATGACCGCGAGCGCGCAGCAGAAGCTGCCGCCCGAACTCTGCAGACCGGAGAGCAACTGATAACAGAATTCCGGATTCTTCGCAAAGATGGCACGTGCCGTTGGCTGCTGACACGAGGTAAACCCGTTTTCGACGAGAACGGCAAAGCGGTAAGGCTCATCGGGGTGAACATGGATGTCACCGAGCGGCGCGAAACAGAAGAGCAACTCCGCCGCACCAATGCCGAGCTCGAGCAGTACGCCTTCGCTGCCAGCCACGATCTGCAGGAGCCCGTCCGCATTGTCATGCTGTATTCCGAGATGCTGACGCGGCGCTATGGGCAAGCTTTTGACGAGGAAGCCACCCGCTATTTCCAGTTCATTCAGAATGGCGCTACCAGAATGCATGCCCTGATTCAGGACCTGTTGTCCTATTCCCGAATCCTTGCAGGGGAGTCGGACCGGCAGATGGTGCCCGTGTCAATGAATGAAGTGCTTGATGTTGCGAGGGATTCCTGCAGGGCCGCCCTGGACGAAACCAGCGCGGTGATTCACTCAGACCCTCTTCCTATGGTTTCAGGTGAGTTTAATGCCCTGGTCGCAGTCCTGCAGAACTTGCTCTCCAATGCGGTGAAGTACGGACGTCCTGAGATTCCTCCGGAGGTGCGTATCCGCGTCTTCCCGGAAGGAGACTGGTGGCACTTCACAGTAGAAGACAACGGTATCGGAATCAGTGCCGTGTATTTCAGCAGGATTTTCGGCGTTTTCAAACGTCTTCACGGCAGGGACGTTCCTGGAACAGGTATTGGGCTCGCGATCTGTAAGCGAACCATCGAACAGCATGGCGGAAAAATCTGGGTCGAAAGTGAAGTCGGTTCGGGCTCGAAATTTCACTTCACACTGCCTTCGATTTCCGCTGCCGTACTGGTGAGGCAAGGCGAGTATCGAGCGGGCGCGTGACTGGCAACGTGCTATTCTTGGAAGCTACGGTAAGGTTAAGGCATCCCGGTCCAGCCCCCGTTTTTCATTCCACTCTCCGGTGATCCCTCCTCCTGATCGGACAAAACAGACATGGACGTAGTTGCCCTTACAAGGGCTCTGGTTGACATCGAATCCATCACGGAGAACGAAGAAGCAGTAGGCGAATTTCTCTATACGAAGCTTCGCGAACTTGCCGACCGTTCTGGTGGAATCGTGGAGAAACTGGAAGTCGCCCCACGGCGATTTAACGTGCTTGCGACATGGGGCACTCCAGTCGTGACCCTGTCCACACACATGGATACCGTCCCGCCTTTCTTTGCTTCCAGCGAAGATGCATCCGACGTATGGGGCCGGGGAGCGTGCGACACCAAGGGCATCATTGCTGCCATGATTAAGGCGGCAGAAGCGCTGGTGCAGGGCCGTGTTCAGAACTTTGGCGTACTCATCGTGGTGGGGGAAGAACGTAATTCGGTAGGCGCCTATGCTGCCGGCAGAGATGGTCGCGGTGCGCGGTTTCTTATCAATGGAGAGCCAACTTCCAATAAGCTGGCACTCGGATCTAAGGGCTGTCTGCGGTATGAAGTAATCGCGCGAGGCAAGATGGCGCACTCCGCGTATCCGGAGCTTGGCGAGTCAGCGATTAACAAATTGATGGATGCCCTGGCAGCGATGCGCGCAATGCCTATGCCAACAGACCCGGTCCTAGGGGCCGCAACTTTGAATGTAGGCACCATCAGCGGAGGTCGGGCACCCAACGTTGTTGCGGACCACGCGAACGCCCAGGTCATCATCCGCATCGTCGATGATGGCGAGAGTTGCGCAGCAGCCTCGCGGCACGCTGTCGGAGATCTCGCGGAATTGAAAGAAGTTTTGCGCTTGCCTGCGGTGCACCTGGGTACACTGGACGGGTTCGAAACCACGGTTGTTGCATACACCACTGACATCCCTGCATTCGGCACCGCCTGGGGCCAGCCGTTTCTGCTTGGACCGGGCACGATTCACGTAGCCCACACCGCAGAGGAACGCGTTCCCAAGTCCGAACTCTACGAGGCAGAGAAGATCTACGAGCAGATGGTACGCAGGCTGCTTACCACCTGAAAAACAGACATGCAACACAGAATCGAAGTGGGCGTGCTTGGCGCTACCGGGATGGTGGGCCAGCACTTTGCAAAGTTCCTCAAACAGCATCCCTGGTTCGAACTTACCTGGGTCGGGGCAAGCGATCGTTCGACAGGCAAGTTGTACCGTGAGGCGACCTCGTGGAGGCTGGAAGGTGACGTCCCTTCGGCTGTAGCGAACCTGACTGTGCAGGCGTGTGAGCCATCTGCGACGGCCCCTAAGCTTATGTTCTCAGCCACGGACGCATCGGTCGCAACCGGGATAGAACAGGCTTTTGCAGCCGCCGGGCATGTGATAGTCTCCAACTCCAGAAACCACCGCATGGAGCCTGACGTTCCACTGCTGATCCCCGAGATTAACTACGATCACCTTCGCGTGATTCCCCGGCAACAGCAGAACCGGGGCTGGACCGGTCAGATCGTAACGAATCCTAACTGCTCGACGGTCGTTATGTGCCTCGCTCTGGCACCGCTGAAGCCGTTCGGCATACGCAGAGTAATCGCTTCCACGCTGCAGGCAATCTCAGGAGCGGGTTACCCAGGCGTAGCCTCGATGGACATCAATGCCAATGTCATACCGTTCATCGGCGGAGAGGAACCTAAGATGGAGTCCGAAACGCAGAAGATCCTCGGTGAATTCACTGACGGTGAGTTCCGACCCCTCGAGGCCAAAGTCAGTGCGCATTGCAACAGAGTTCCAGTTGTCGACGGTCACGTTGTTTGCGTCAGCGTGGAGCTGGAGCAAAAGCCAGGTCTCGAGACCTTGCGTCAGGCGTTCGATGAATACACGAGTCTGCCGCAAAGGAAAGGTTTGCCCAGCGCTCCTGCGCGGCCAGTGTTTTATCTTGATGCGGCGGATCGCCCGCAGCCCAGACGGGATGCCGAACGCGATAACGGCATGACGGTCACGGTGGGACGTCTCCGCGAGTGTCCGGTTTTCGATTATAAATTTATCGCTTGTGGCCACAACACGGTGCGCGGGGCCGCAGGTGCCGCGGTGCTTAACGCCGAGCTGATGTACTCGGAAGGATTTCTCGATTAGATGATCGTTATGAAGTTTGGCGGCAGCTCCCTTGAATCTGCCGCCGCCATTCGTCGGGTTGGGTCCATCGTGCAGACGAGGCTGGCGAAGAAGCCCGTGGTTGTCGTTTCCGCGATGGGGAAGACCACAAACAAGCTTTTGACCCTCGCGAGTATTGCCTCGGCCGGCGAACGGGAACAGGCTCTGGATCTCCTTGAGGAACTGCGAAACTTCCACATGGTGGAAGGGCGGGCTCTGGTTACGAAGGGGCGGCACGGAGCCGCAATGGAGGCCAATGTCGCTGCGTTGTTCGATGAACTCGAAGAGCTGACAAAAGGTATTTCGGTTCTTGGCGAGCTCACTCCCCGCGCCATCGATGCGGTGTCCAGTTATGGGGAACGACTCTCCAGCGTGATTTGCCACTATGCCTTCGAAGAGCTGGGCATCTCTTCCTCTCACATAGACTCCCGCGATGTCATCGTGACCGATGCGCGCTACACGCAGGCCGCGCCCTTGCTGCCGCAGACTTATGCGCGCCTTGAAGCAACGTTGCCGGAGAAGCTGGAGAACGGAATCGTCGTGATGGGCGGGTTTATTGGAGCAACGGAGGATGGTGTGACGTCCACGCTGGGCCGCGGCGGATCCGACTACAGCGCGTCAATCATCGGAGCCGGAATCGGAGCTGCCGAAATACAGATCTGGACAGATGTGGACGGAATGCTCACGGCGGATCCTACCGTCATGCCAGGCGGCCACCGGGTTCGAAGTATATCCTTCGCCGAAGCTGCGGAACTAGCCTATTTCGGTGCTAAAGTACTTCACCCGGCTACTGTCGTGCCGGCCATAGACAAGAATATTCCTGTGCTGATTCTGAACTCCCGCCGCCCTGAGGTGGAGGGTACCCGCATTACACGCGAGGCTGTACCCTGCGCCAATATTGCGAAATCCATAGCCTGCAAGAAAGGCATTACGCTGCTCAACATCGTCTCTACGCGGATGTTGATGGCACATGGCTTTCTGCGGCGCATCTTTGAGATCTTCGACCGGTTTGAGACTTCGGTGGACATGATCGCAACCAGCGAAGTGAGCGTGTCGCTAACAATCGACAACACCTCAAAACTGCGCGAAATTACCCGGGAGCTCCGCCAGTTCTCCGACGTGACTGCCGAAGAAGATCAGGCTATTTTGTGCCTCGTCGGAGACAACATCCGGCAGACCCCCGGCGTTGCCAGCCACGTATTCCGCGCACTCGAAGACATCAACGTGCGCATGATCTCACAGGGGGCTTCCCTGCTAAATATCGGCGTCGTGGTTGCGCAGGAGGATCTTAAAGGTGCAGTAGAACGCTTACACGCCGAGTTCTTTACCGAGCTGGATCGCGCGGTCTTCGCAGCATGAACCTGGCAATCGTTGGCTACGGGAAAATGGGCCGCCTGTTGCATGAACTGGCCCCTGAGTACGATATTCAGGTGAAGCTGACACTGGACGAAGCGAACAATCGGAATGGAGAAGGAATCACACCGGAAGCGTTTGCCGAAGTCGACGTGGCAATTGAATTTTCGACTCCCGAAGCAGTCGTGACAAACGTAGTAAAGCTTGCCGGCACGGGTGTAGGAATCGTTGTAGGCACGACGGGCTGGACGGAACATCTGCCACGGGTTCGCTCTGCGGTCGAAGCAGGCAATGCGGGTCTGGTCTGGAGTCCGAACTTTTCGATCGGTGTGAATGTGTTCTTCAGGCTGGTATCTCAGGCAGCACAACTGCTCGCCGACGAACCGCAATACGGCTCCTGGGCGTGGGAAATTCACCACGACAGCAAGAAAGATGCGCCTTCTGGTACCTTGCTGAAACTGCTGGACGAGATGAAGTCTGCAGGGTACAGCAGGCCCATCAGCGCGAGTTCCAATCGCGCTGGACGACACCCCGGTACGCATGAAATCGGATTCGATTCGTCCGCCGATACAATCACGTTGCGTCACTCCGCCCGCAGCCGGGAAGGCTTTGCCCGGGGTGCTCTAAAAGCGGCGCAGTTTATTCACGGCAAGTGTGGAGTCTTTGAATTCAGTGAAGTCCTGTTCGGAGGTGGGCAGTGAAATTCCAGGGATGTGGCACCGCACTGGTTACGCCGTTTGATGCCGACGGAGCATTGGACGAAGCTTCGCTGCGCCGGCTGGTGCGCCGCCAACTCGATGGTGGAATCGACTTCCTGGTTCCGTGCGGCACCACAGGCGAGAGCCCAACCCTTTGCCGCGACGAGCATCTTCGGGTTGTCGAGATCACCATCGAGGAAGCCGAAGGCCGCGTGCCAGTTCTGGCCGGAGCCGGCGGTTACAACACGCAGGAAGTTATCGAACTTGCGCTGCAGATCGAAAAACTCGGCGCTCAGGGTATTCTCTCCGTCACGCCGTACTACAACAAGCCTACCCAGGAAGGCCTCGTCCAGCACTACTCCGCAATCGCGAATGCGGTAG